>NZ_JADMVY010000004.1:39055-241980 GCF_015547905.1 Clostridium sp. J1101437_171009_A5 | reverse complement strand
GCCTGATATTCAGCCTTTATTTGTTGTCAGCAGCCCGTTTCACGGTCTGCCTTTTGTGTCCTTGTCCATAATGTTTCCGTGTAAAACCCTACCTGCAAGTAGTTTCGCCCTAACCGGCTCATGTCCTTGACGATGACCGTACCCACTTTCCCGGCTTCAATGTCCGCAAGCATGGCTTGAAATCCGGGCCGCTGGAAGTTCGCGCCGGAAAAACCGTCGTCGGTGTACCAGCGCAGATTGGTAAAGCCGTTCTGTTTTGCGTAGGTTTCGAGTATCCTTTTTTGGTTCGATATGGAATTACTCTCGCCTTGCAATTCATCCTCGTGGGACAATCTCGGATAAAGGGCGGTAATGAGGTTTTGGGTGGCTTGTCTTAACATAAAATCCTCCGTTTCCGACAGCCAGCCCCACTATTCCGTGGTTTCATTGTACCACGGAACGGCGGGGGCTGTACAGCGGCAAAAGCGTTAAATTTGCTTCTTTACAGCTTTTCAATTTTCCGATTTTTATGGTATGGGTTGTCGTCCCATATTTGCAGTAGAAAAGTTCATAACTCCGTGGTATACTCTGATTTAACAAAAAAATCAGAAGTTAAAGGAGAAAACATGAAGTATACAATAGATGAATTAACCGCGGCCAAAAGGCAAATTGATTCAACTCTGCACAAGCTAAGAGAAACAGTAAAAACATTTGAATCAAAGGATAATTCCGAGCGTTATAAATCACAAATCACATTGGCAAAGAGAAGAATAAAAGCCTTTGAAATTGCAAATTATTTTATAGAGAATGAGATTAAGAATTGCTAAAGCACTTCCGATTTTCGTTCCAGCGGTCATGCTCCCTGGCATGGCCGCTTTTCCATGCCCCGGTTCACGCCGGATAAGTCGGCTCCTGTGTAGCAGCGGCTTCCGCTTCCAGTACCCGCGCCATTTTGTCGGCGGCTGTGGTTGTGGTGTCTTTCTTGAAATAGCCGGACACGACAAGGACGGAATTGCCCATGCGGATTTCCGTCACACAGTCAGGGCGGCGGGTGGTGCGGGTGTCGTGCTGCTTGTTATCTGCCATAGGCAATACTCCTTTCAGTCGGTAATCAGTTTCTTCATGCTCTCCATTTTCCGCTTGGCGGTTTCCTGCCGGAAGTTGTCGCCGGTAAAGCGTACCGGGACGCACATGGAAAGCAGGCGGTCATAAATCCGGGAATGGGCGGTGTCCTCCGGGTTGTGCAGGTCGTCCAGCGTAAGGTTGGTCGTGACGATCAGCGGCTTGCCGCTGCGGTAACGGCTGTCAATCACATTGAACACCTGTTCCAGCCCGTATTCCGTCCCGCGTTCCATGCCGAAGTCGTCAAGGATCAGCAGCGGATAACGACAAAGGCGGGAAATGTACTCGTTGCGCCCCTCAAAGCTGGCGGCAAGGTCATTGAGGATAAGAGCAAAGTTCGTCATGCGGACGGGGATTTCT
This sequence comes from Clostridium sp. J1101437_171009_A5, assembly GCF_015547905.1. Taxonomy (NCBI): domain Bacteria; kingdom Bacillati; phylum Bacillota; class Clostridia; order Eubacteriales; family Clostridiaceae; genus Clostridium; species Clostridium sp. J1101437_171009_A5. The sequence continues at coordinate 240,519 of NZ_JADMVY010000004.1, read as the reverse complement.
TTCTCCATGAGGGCGTTTGCGATACAGCCTGCAAGGTAGCTTTTGCCGGTGCCTACGCCGCCCCAGAACAGGCAGCCGATATTGTCTGTCCGCATATCTTCCCAATGCTCCACATACCGGCGGGCAAGCCCGGTCTGCGGGTTCCTGCCGTTGTCGTTCTCGAAAGTCCAGTCCCGCATGGTGGGGTCGGTAAAGCCCCGGCGTTTCAGTTCTTCCACGGTGTCAAGGTGTCTGCGCCGCTTTTCGGCGGCTTCCCGTTCCTCGCGGGCGGTTCTCTGGCAGTCGCACTCTGCCGGGTGGCGGTCGCGCCCGAAGATAGCGGCCTTATCCGGCGCAAAATAGGCTTCTTTCGGCTTGCGGCACTTGCCGCAGTACAGTAAACCGTCCTCGCCGGTGTAGTCCTCCGGCTCCGGGATGGTGGTCGTCATATTCTCCAAAACCGCGTTGATTTCATTCTTCATAAACTCTCGCCCTCCTTGCATGAGTAGTCTGGTATGCCCTTTTTAGGGGCTTCCTTTTTGTCGTTCCCCGCCCATATCCGCAGGGCGGCGGCATAGTTCTGGTAGCTTTTCCCGTTGGCGGCAAGGTAGCGGCTCATTTCCTCGATGAACCGTTCCAGCCTGTCAGGGTACTCTGCCTGCAACTCGTCGTATTCGGTCTGTGACAGAAAAATATTTCCATATCGGCCATAGGGCGCGGACGGCCCCCCACTCACTCCCTTTGTTTGGCTCTCTGTAAGGTTGTTTATAGTAGTTTGGTTAGGGGACGGTTTTCCGACCATCATAAGGTCGGTTTTCTGACCATCAGTAGGACGGTTTTCCGGCTCTATGAGGGGCGGACTTCCGGCCATCAGTTGGTCTGAAAACTGTACCTGTGGCACTGGCGGTACTTTGACATAAAGCCGGTTCGGTGCGGAGAAGCCGCCCCGTTCCCGTTCCAACAGCCCCGCCGTGTCCAGTTCATTAAGCGCCCCCTTGATGGTGGTGCTGCCTTTATCCAGTATTTCTGCTATCTCCGCGATGGGATAGATAATATAAATCCTGCCCTCGTCGTCCAGCCACTTGTTTTTCTGGGAGAGGGTGGAACGGTCTAACAGCAGCGAATACAGCAGCTTGGCGGTCTGTGAAATCTCCATTTTCAGCAGGAAACGGGGATACGGCAGATAGGCGGGCAGCCGCGTGTCTGCCCTGATATAATCAGCGATAGGATCACCTCCCTGTGTTCGGGTTGATTTTGGCGTATTGTCACGCATTAAAACGCCGTTTCCGGGGGAAAAGGATAAATGTATCGCGTACCCTTTAGGTCAGTTTACAAGGAACTACACGCAGACCGTGAAACGGGCTGCTGACAACAAACGGCGCTATGCTCCCGGCTGGGTGCATAGCACCTGTTTGTTGCGGGGGTTTCCAAAGGGGGCAGCGCCCCATTTGGCACACGACTTTGCGGAGCAAAGTGTAGTGTGTTATACGCTCTGTCGGCGTTGCCCTGAAAATACCGTTGCCGCCGGGGAGGGCAAGGGCATTTGACGCGGCAGGAAAGCAGGGCTTTGTTTGGGGCTGGTAAGCCGGAAACAAAGGGCTGATTTCAGCAGCAGACAGGGCGTATTATGAAAGCCCCCGTCCCTCGTCCTCCGCCCCCGGCCTATGGGACAAAAAGTCCCAAAGCTCTGGACACCGTGACCAGATGTGTGGCCACACTCCGGGAAAAGTAGCAGGACGGCAGGAAACCGTCAAGGCTGAAATGAATGGGCTGACGCCCGGCCTTGACCGTTCCCCGCCGCCCCGCTGGATGGGTGGACAAGGTGGCCAATCCCTAAAAGTGTTTGGCCGCACTCGTTCATTTTGGGGCCTTTCTTCTCCCAAAATTGAAATGGGCGGGAAAGCCCTAAAATGGCTTTCCCGCCTTGATTACCCATTAGCAAAGACGGGCGAGACTGTCAACGGCGGCGCTGAAAGCGCCGTTCATCTTGACCGTTGACTGGCTCGCCTGGCTTTGCTACTGCCCGTAAGAGATGGAAAAACAAGATGGAAAACAAGGTTAAAAATGGTTGACAAGTCTATCGGATGTGTGTTATACTGTGCGACAGTTTGAGATTGGAAGGAGGCTTACGTGTGTTAATTTGTGTACGCTAATAAGCAATAAAAAGTAGAAGTACCTTTCCACATGATGGTGGGCTTTTTTTGCGTGCGTATGCAAAGGAACACGTAGGTTTGACACGAGCAGTCTTTGAACTGTATCGTGGTGTTTTTTCGTGCTTTGTTGTTATGCAGGCGTCTGCCCTCTCTGTGGGACAACGCCTGCTTTTTATTGCAGAAACAAAGGAACAATGCAATAAAAAAGGAGGTTCGCATTATGACCCAAAACAACAATTCATGGAGAAAAACTTATTTTACACTTCTTGCCGGACAAGCAATATCCTTTATTAGCAGCGGTATTTTGCAAATGGCCATTATCTTTTATTTGGTTGCGAAAACTAATTCTGCAATCATATTGACGGCGGCAACACTGATTGGATTTTTGCCGCAAGCCTGTTTAGGCCCGTTTGCAGGTGCTTTTGTTGACCGGCACAGCCGTAAAAGCGTAATGATTGGTGCGGATTTGATAATTGCCGCCGCTGGCGGTATTCTGGCGCTGGTGGCGTTTTACATGGAATTGCCCGTATGGTCTATTATGGTTGTCCTGTTAATCCGAAGTGCGGGAACTGCTTTTCATTCTCCAGCATTCAGCGCAGCAACACCTATGATTGTGCCAAAAGAGGAACTTACAAAATGCGCTGGTTACACGCAGACCATGCAAGCAGTAAGTGCGATTATCAGTCCAGCTGCCGCAGCGTTTTTATATGCTGTTTGGCCTCTTAATGCAATTATATTGTTAGATATTGTGGGTGCAATCCTTGCCTGTGTGACTGTTGCGATTTCGTCCATACCAACGCCTGAACTATGTCCAGAAACGAAAAGACAACAGTTTTTACAGGATATGAAAGAGGGGTATGTGGTATTAAAGCAAAACAGGGGCCTCTTTGCTCTGCTCTGGATTGGTGTAATTTATATGTTCTTTTATATGCCAATCAGTACGCTTTTTCCTCTCATCTGTATGTCATACTTCAAAGGAACACCGGCCCATGCCTCTGCCGCTGAAATTGCTTTTGCGGTTGGTATGCTGCTTGGCGGAGTCATTCTGAGCATTTGGGGCGGTTTTAAGAAACGGCGGTACACCATCGGTCTTTCCGTTCTCCTGATGGGCGTTAGCAATATGCTCTCCGGGCTTTTGCCGCCAGACGCATTTCTTGTCTTTGTTGTGTGCTGTACTGTTATGGGAATTTCCGCTCCATTTTACGGTGTGCAAAATGCGATTTTTCAAGAAACGGTCAAACCAGAATATCTGGGGAGAGTTTTTTCTCTACTGACAAGCGCCGCTTCCCTCGCCATGCCGTTTGGCCTTGTCATTTCCGGGCCTCTGGCGGAGCGGCTGGGAGTTGAGAAATGGTTTGTCATTTGCGGAATTGGCATTATCATCGTTGCGCTTGCCGTATTTTTACTACCCGGTTTGAGAGAGATTGACAATACGCAATAATCAACTGCACCTTTTTCTATTACTAAACAAAATGCCTGGATGGTGGTTCTGAAAAACCAGAACCGCCGTTCAGGCATTTTTTATCTTCGTCCTCTCTGCGGTTTTGGATTCTTCAGCAAGTCGGATTTTTCCGCAATCTTTTTCAGCCACTTCCGTTCTTCTACTGACAGCTTCCTAAAATTCAGCTTGAGCCGTTTGCAGATAAACGCCAAGTACGCTTGTTCCGTGTCGCTGTCCTGGCTGACGATTTCACCAGCAGTTTCCAGCATTTCTTTTAGCGGGTTATCCTCTGGGACGCTGAAAAAATCGTCCTTGTGTGTTTCCCGCAGAGCAAGGGCAATCCCGTTTATGTCCCGTTGTATCACATAGCGGCAAAACTCGTCCTCATCAATATGGGCGGTGATAAGCTGTCTTAACTGCGTATCACTCATGCCAGGATTATGCTTTTTTATAACAGTTGCGCTCATCGTGTCCACTATGGCGTTTGCACCCTGCGCCTGTTTCAGTGCCGTTCCGTTCACATAGATTTCAAGGTCAGCCATCAGCCGGGGGAAATCCGGGTGCGCCGCCAGCTCACACAGCAGGGTATTGTCTATCCTCCCGCTTTTCAGCAGGTCAATCATTTCATCACTCAAACGCAGGTCTGCAAGATCGGCGTTTGGGTGATTTTTCATTTCAGACAGCCCCAGCAGATAATCAGCGGTCACACCGTAAAACTTCGCCAGCCGGATAAGGGCATAGTGGCTGATGTCCTTGAAGTCTTCCGTTTCGTAACTGCCCAGCGCAGACTTGGAAAGCCCGGTCTGCTCCGCAAGCTGCCCCAGCGTCAAGCCACGCTCCACACGTAGGTCTTTTAATCGCTCTTGTATGGATAAAGACATATTCACCCTCCTTGCTAGCTCAACGAAAGAGAAGCCGTTATGCTATGTACTATGCTCATAGCATAACGGCATAGGCATTTACAGTTTTATTTTACCATTTGCTACATCTTCACGAAATTTATCAACAAGCTTCGCTGTCAGCTTGGATTTACCGTAGTGTTCAAGTACAAAAGTACGATAACTTTTTCCATCTACAAGCACATCACTTTTTCTGGTCAACAACCAATTTCCGTTACCTCCTCCCTGTTCTCTAATATTCCAGTCTTTCCCATATCTTTTATAGATTTCATCTTTTTTACCTTGAACAGACATTGATTCGCTTGGAATATAAACAATTTGCATAATAGCTCCTCCTTTATTTTGTGCAAGAAGACCAGAAACCTGAATTTGTCTTTTATCTTTTTTTGATTATATCACAAATCCGAGAGCGTGGAAATAGGGAGTTTTTCAGGCTGATTTCCTACCTCTTGGATATACGGCACAGGCGGTCAAAAAGGTGTAGACTTGGGATAGTTCATCGATGGACAAGCACCTTGGAAACAGAACACGCCAAAGAAAACGGAGGGACGCATGAGCAAAAGACCCTATCAACACCTGCCGCCGCTGGAACACAGGCCGGACGGCTCCCCCTACCGCATAACCCCGCCCCAGAAGAGACGAGCCAGCGGCCTGATACGCCGGGAGTGCTGCAACTGCGAGGACGGAAACTGCCTTGCGCTGGACGATGGCGACACCTGCGCCTGTCCGCAGATGATTTCGTTCTCCGTCTGCTGCAAGTGGTTCCGCTGGGCGGTCTTGCCGCTGGACAGGACGCTGGAAGCGGAGATTTACCGGGACAGGGACTTGAAACGCTGTGCGGAGTGCGGCGGTGTGTTCGTCCCGAAGTCCAACCGGGGCAAATACTGCCCGGACTGCGCCGCCAGAGTTCACAGGCGGCAGAAAACAGAAAGTGAACGGAAAAGGAGGTCTGCTGTGGACAGTTAAGAGCGGGAAAAGCCTTGATTTGCAAGGCTCCGCAAGCCCTCAACCGGGGCGGCTGGTATCATTTATCATTCGCCCCGGAAAACGGGCCTCTAACCGTCCACAAAACACGCTATGACAAACACGATTTATATTCACCAGCCGGAAAAGGCGTTCAGTTTCACCCGGCTCCCCAATTTCCTTTTTGAAGCACCCACATTCCAGCCCTTGAGCAACGAAGCGAAGGTGCTGTATGCCTTTGTCCTGCGCCGGGCGGAGTTGTCCCGGAAGAACGGCTGGGCGGACGAGTACGGGCGGGTCTACCTGTACTACCCCATCTGCGAGGTGGTCGCTTTGCTCCGCTGCGGGCGGCAGAAAGCGGTCAACACCCTGCGGGAGTTGCAGTATGCGGGGCTGGTGGAAATCCAGAAACAGGGCTGTGGAAAACCCAACCGCATTTACCCGAAATCCTATGAAGCGGTTCCAAACACCGACTTCAAGAAATCCGGTTATGGTACGCCGGAGGGCTGAAAACCGTACTTGGCGAGTACGAAAATCAATCCTCTTGAAGTACGGAAATCTGACGGTATATAGAAATACAGAGATTAAAACCATCTATTTACATTCATTCCATTCCAATCCTATCAGAGATATTTTCGGCGGGAAAACCCGCCGGAAAGGAATGGAATGGGGAAAGGAGTTCAATGGCACAACACGCAATTTTGCGATTTGAGAAGCACAAGGGCCACCCGGCGGGGCCGCTGGAAGCCCACCATGAACGGAAAAAGGAGCAGTACGCCAGCAACCCGGACATTGACACCAGCCGGAGCAAGTACAATTTCCACATCGTCAAGCCGGATGGCCGCTACTACCATTTCATTCAGAGCCGCATCGAGCAGGCCAGATGCCGCACCCGCAAGGACAGCACTCGGTTTGTGGACACGCTGATTACCGCCAGCCCGGAGTTTTTCAAGGGCAAGTCCCCAAAGGAGATAGCGGCCTACTTCCAGAGGGCGGCGGACTTCCTCATTGACCGGGTGGGCCGGGAGAACATCGTTTCGGCTATGGTACACATGGATGAAAAAACGCCCCATCTGCACTTGGTCTTTGTGCCGCTGACAAAGGACAACCGCCTGTGCGCCAAAGAAATTATCGGCAACCGGGCCAATCTGACGAAGTGGCAGGACGATTTTCACGCCTGTATGGTGGAGCAGTACCCCGACCTGGAGCGTGGGGAAAGCGCCAGCAAGACGGGCCGGAAGCATATCCCCACCCGGCTGTTCAAACAGGCGGTCAACCTCTCCAAACAGGCGAGGGCCATTGAAGCGGTTCTCTCCGGCATTACCCCGCTGAACGCCGGAAAGAAGAAAGAGGAAGCCCTCTCCATGCTGAAAAAGTGGTTTCCGCAGATGGAGAACTTCTCCGGGCAACTGAAAAAATACAAGGTCACAATCAATGACTTGTTAGCGGAAAATGAAAAGCTGGAAGTCAGGGCAAAGGCCAGCGAAAAAGGCAAGATGAATGACACGATGGAACGGGCGAAGTTAAAAAGCGAACTGGACGATATGCGGCGGCTGGTTGACCGTATCCCGCCGGAGATTTTAGCGGAACTGAAACGGCAACAGCGGCAGCATGGAAAGGAAAGGTGATCTTATAAGTAATATCAGATACAAAAAGGAAATCGAAATCGTGACTTTTCAGGGAAAGGAAATCACACTGGAAAATCTCTCCCCGGTGTTCACGCCGGAACAGGAAGCAGCCAAACGCCGGGAACTGGAACAGCAGCTTTATGAGGTGTTCCGCAAGTACGCCGACAAGCGGGAGAGTGAGGAAGCCGGGACATAAGGTTTTCCAAACCCATCATTGATTTGCGGGGCTGCTGGCGGTATAATAGAACTGTCAGCAGCTCCGTTTCTTTTTTAAGAAAAGGAGCGACAATATGAACAATCGGATAGACGCAATCTATGCAAGACAATCGGTAGACAAAAAGGACAGCATTTCCATTGAAAGCCAGATTGAATTTTGCAAATACGAGTTGAAAGGCGGTAACTGCAAGGAATACACAGACAAAGGGTACAGCGGCAAGAACACAGACCGTCCGAAGTTTCAAGAACTGGTGCGGGACATCAAGCGGGGCTTGATTGCAAAGGTCGTGGTTTACAAGCTCGACCGTATCAGCCGTTCCATTCTGGACTTTGCCAACATGATGGAGCTGTTCCAGCAGTACAATGTGGAGTTTGTGTCCTCTACGGAAAAGTTTGATACCTCCACGCCGATGGGACGGGCCATGCTGAATATCTGTATCGTGTTCGCCCAGCTTGAACGGGAAACGATACAGAAGCGGGTAACGGACGCTTACTACTCCCGCAGTCAGCGGGGCTTTAAGATGGGCGGGAAAGCCCCTTACGGCTTCCATACGGAGCCTATCAAGATGGACGGTATCAACACAAAGAAGCTGGTGGTAAACCCGGAGGAAGCGGCCAATATCCGGCTGATGTTTGAGATGTACGCCCAGCCCACAACTTCCTACGGGGACATTACCCGGTACTTTGCCGAACAGGGGATTTTGTTCCATGGCAAAGAGCTGATACGCCCCACGCTGGCGCAGATGTTACGCAATCCTGTCTATGTGCAGGCAGACCTTGATGTGTACGAATTTTTCAAAAGTCAAGGTACAGTCATTGTCAATGACGTTGCCGATTTTACGGGCATGAACGGCTGCTATCTGTATCAAGGGCGAGATGTAAAGGCCAGCAAGAAAAACGACTTAAAAGACCAAATGCTGGTACTGGCTCCCCATGAGGGTATCGTCCCCTCCGACACCTGGCTGACCTGCCGCAAGAAGCTGATGAACAACATGAAAATCCAGTCTGCCCGGAAAGCCACCCACACATGGCTGGCAGGAAAAATCAAGTGCGGGAATTGCGGGTATGCTCTTATGAGTATCTACAATCCCTCCGGCAAACAGTATCTCCGCTGCACGAAACGGCTGGACAATAAAAGCTGTCCTGGCTGTGGGAAAATCATCACTTCGGAACTGGAAGCGGTTGTTTATCAGCAGATGGTAAAGAAGCTGGCAAGCTACAAGACGCTGACAGGAAAAAAGAAAGCGGCAAAGGCAAACCCGAAAATCACCGCCCTGCAAGTGGAACTTGCCCATGTAGACAGCGAGATTGAAAAGCTGGTGGACAGTCTGACGGGGGCAAACAATGTCCTGTTCTCCTATGTGAATGTGAAGATAGCGGAACTGGACGGGCGCAAGCAGGAACTTCTGGCAAGGATAGCGGAGTTGACTGTGGAGGCCATCAGCCCGGAACAGGTCAGCCAGATTTCCGGCTACCTCGATACCTGGGAGAATGTATCTTTTGATGACAAGCGGCGTGTGGTGGATTTGATGATCACCACCATAGCCGCCACAAGCGACAGCTTGAACATCACATGGAAAATCTGACTGGCGGCACCCCTCCCGTCAGATACCTACCCTGTGTAGTCCCTTGTAAACTGTACTTTGACACCCACGAAAAAAGCCTTGATTTATGCGGGTTTGAAAGGCTCTAAAGCGTGACATCTCTGCCTTTGTTTCCGCTTTCTCTCGGCGGCTTTGATTTTCTTCATGCGCCCGGCGCAGTCGGGGCAGTATTTTCCCCGGTTGGATTTGGGGACAAAGGCCGCCCCGCAGACGGCACACCGTTTCCGGCTTCCCCGGCACAAGAGGGCTGCGGCCAGCTCCCCGTCAAGGGGCAGGACAGCCACACGGAACCAGTGGCACATGAGGGAAAAGGAAATGCTCTGGACGCACACGCAAGGCTCCCCGTCGTCCAATAGCAGGCAGTTCCCCTCATCGTAGTTACAGCACTCATGTACCAGCCGCCGCGCCCGCCGGTGCTGGCGGTAGTCCATGTGGGGCAGGTTATCGCTCATGGCTCTGCTCCTTTCTGCGGTGCGGCTCGTCCCGGCGCAAAATCTGGTCGATGTTCCGCTTGACGGTCTGCAACTCCTTGAACCGCTGTTTCTGTTCGTGATAGGTGTTATACAGGCCGTCTTTCTCGGAGATAAGCTGCTCGATCTCGGCCTGCAACGCTTTCCGGGCGGGCAGCTTGGTAATGCCATGCGCCTTGAAATACCGGGCTGCTGCGTCGGCTATGATAAAATCGCTCTCATGGGCCTGCCGGTATGCGGCGCGGGCTTTCTCGGATTTCTGTGCCCGCAGCCCGTCGCGGGCGGCCTTGGTCTGGGCGTAGGCCAACACCTGCCGCTGCAACTTCTTTTTCCCTTGCAGCTTCGTTTCCAGTGCTTTCAGTTCGCCGCTGGTCTGGCGCATTTTCTGATAGGCGGTGTCAACGGCGGCTTCTAACTGCTCCGGGGAAGTAAAGCCGTATTGCTGGTAGACGGACAGCGTTTTGGCGGCCTGCTTCAGATTGTGTATCTTCGCCCAGCGTTCATAGCCCCGGCCTTTGCCCTCGGCCATTTTCTGCTCAATGTCCACAAGCCGCTGCACTCCGTCCTGTTTCGGGGCGGCTATCTCGGCTCTGGCAACCTGCAAGCGGTCTTTTATGGTGCGTGGGGGATCGGGGGATCTGGCTGGCGCTTCGGCTGCTCTGGCGGCGTTTTGCTCTAAAACGGCAAAGACAGCGGCGCGGTCAAAATCGTCGCCCAGCTTCCGGGCGGTAATTGGCTTTGTCCTGTCCGGCGTGAGGTAGGAAAGCCGCCCCCGGCTCTCCTTGACGGTCACACCCTCCTGCAGCAACAGAGAGGAAAACTCGTCAAAGCTGGCGGCGGTGGCAAGGGCTTTCCGTAGGGTCTGCCGCAGCTTCTCCTTGTTCGTTTCAAACTTGGTCTGCCGGGGCGTGATACTATCGGCAATCATGGGGGCGTTCTGCTTGTCCAGCGCGGCCTGTCCCTTTTTCTGCGCCCAATACTCCCGGTCGGTGACGCGGTTCTTGCTGCCGTTCAAGAGGTCGATTTGATAAAGCCCCTCCCGGTGGCACATCTCCATGACTTCGGATTTGAAGTAGCGCAGGGCAGCGTCGGTACATCGGTGCTTGCAGCCGACTTTCGTATCGGCCGGCCTGTCCATGTAGGGCAGGAACGGCACTTCCTCAATCCGCAGGCTGTTTATGACGATATGCACATGAATGTTGCCGCTGTGGTTATGCCCGTCCGGGTGGGTGCAGACAAGGGCCTGGTGGCCGGGAAAATGCTCTTTACAGAATTGTTCCCCCAACGCCTGCGCCCGGTCTACGGTCAGGCCGTTGTCCGGCCCGTCCCGCGGGTCAAAGCTGATGATGTAGTGGTGGCTTTTCACATCTTCCCGCCGCTGGTTTTTCTGATAGCGGAGATTGGCCCGCATACACGCAACGGCAAAATCCTCCCCGTCGCAGTTCAGCGTGGACAGCCGGTAGTCCTCGCGGGGGATAAGCCTGCCGGTTTCATCAAGGACGGGCTTCATGGTAAACTCGTCATGCTCAAAGAGAAGATATTGCTCGGCGGCTCCGTAGTCGGCGTTTTTAGAGTTGATATGCTTGAGTGTTGCCAACCGCGTCACCTACTTTCTTGAGGACTTCATACTTGAGGACGGCAAGGTCGGATATGGCGGCGCGTACCTCGCCGGAAAGGGTGTTGTAGGGTACGCCGTATTCGTTCAGATACCGGGCAATCTGATTGAGGTTGCCGCCGATCCTGCCGTACTCGGCTGTCAGCTTCCCGACAGCGGAAAGCAACTCGTCATTGACCGACGACACATGGACAACCGGGCGTATGGTCGCCCGCCGTATCGCCTGCCGGAGAAATTCGGACTGGCTGATACCATAGGGCGCAAGCCGCGCTGTGAAGTCGGCATACTCATCTTCGGACAGCCGGGTTTTCACAACGCGGCTGCGGTGGGGCGTGTTGTATTTCTTTCGCATGGTGTGACCTCCTTTCTCGCCCGTAAGGGCGCATGAGCAGGGTTTGGGGAAGGCACTCCCCAACAAGTTTCCCGCGAGGGGCAAAACTGCAGAATTGCGGATTTTGGCACCGTGGTAGAAACTTGCTCTCCGTGACTGCAAACTTTCTCTCACTTCCGTCCGCCACTTTTTTGGAAAACTGCAACCACAAAAGTTTGTTTCTCTTTTTCTGCTACTACTAATCCTGTAAAGGGCATTCCTGCCCGCTTTCGCTAAAATGACACCGGACGCAGTGGTTTCTACCCGGTGTTGGAGAAATCCTTTCTCTTTGCCCTCTACTACGGGTAAATGCTCCAAATGCCAAACACCAGGGCAGAAAAATTCCCTCCTCGCTTACTACTACAACCGGCAGGGGGCAAAATGGCCGGGAGCGGAGCCGGACAACAAAAAAAGCAGTAAATCTTTTTCAAGACTTACTGCTTTCGCTGGCCGCGTCGGTGGCGGCTGGTATTCAGTTTTTATGACTTGTCCGGTGGTTCGTCAAGCCGGAACTTGAATTGACAGTCAATTAACCGCTGCTTTACATAGTCCTCCACCTCGGCGTTGACCTGCCCGTTCACTTTTGAGAAATAGCGGATATATCCGGCGTAGTGGAGCAGGACAGCGTTCACGGCTTCTGGGTCGCCCTCACGGGCTTTGAGGATTGTTTCATAGGGGAGAAGTCTACTCATACCGGCTCACCCCCATTTCTTCGCGTAGCCGCTGCAAGGCAAGCTGGATATGCCGCCCCGCTGTGCTGCGTGACCGGCCAATACACGCGCCGATCACGCGCTGCGGCTGGCGCAGAAAGTAATAGCGCAGGATTTCTTCCCGCGTCTGCTCCGGCAAAACAGAGATCGCGTCGGCAAGGGCGGCGTTGCAGAGCAGGACGGTCTGACCGCAGACGGTAAATGGGTATTCCTCGTCCGGCTCCGACGCGGCAAACTGGACAAACTTCTCGTTCATCAGATAGTCAAGGGAAACTTGCCGTTCCCATTGCCGTTTAAGCTTCAAAATCTTGTCCAAGGCGGCACAGCGGATAACAGTCTTGCAAAAGGCGTTGTACCTGCGCTGGATATATTCTTGATAGGCTATCTGGTCGGTCATGGAAATTCCCCTTTCTGAATAATAGTGCGGGGCGGTGGCACTTCTTGCTGTCGCCCCTTGATTGCCTACCAGCAAAGGCGGGCGGGGCTGTCAACGGCTGCGCATATGCGCCGTTCATCTTGACCGTTGACTGGCTCGGCTGGGTTTGCTATTTACCCGACAAACTTGAATTTATTTTAAGCTATCACGTTTTACCTTCTTAAGCCTTACTATCATTACCATAGGAATTTCTTTGTTGGTTTTAAAACATTCTTCATAAAATCCATCAATGACAAATCCAGCTCTAAAACAAAGGTTAAAAATATCTTGTATGGAACGATGATAATAAATCTGCTCTTTCGGTTGCCCTTCAATCGCTATATCATAGTAACTGTGCGGTGTCATATATTTTTCAGTCAACGTGACAAAACAAGGGTGTTGCGTTGCAAAGACAAAAATTCCGCTTTCCTGCAACAGTTCATAAACAGCCATAAGAAGTGGTTCAATATCCGTAATATCCATAATTGCCATATTAGAAACTGCTTTCGTAAAGGCTCGATTTCTTTTTAATTCTAATATACTTTTTCTATCGGTCGCATCCGCCACACAAAATTCAATTTGTTTTGCATATTGTGATTGCCGTCTTTTAGCCAATTCTATCATTTTTTTGCTGTAATCAAAAGCGACAACCGAAGCGCCTCTTTGTGCAAGATACGAAGAATAATTTCCATTGCCACACGCAATATCCAAAATGTAATCCGCAGGATTAGGAGATAGAAGTTCCGTTACTTTGGGACGCACTACCTCTCTGTGAAATTCATTAGATTCGTCACCCATTGCATTATCCCAAAATTGTGCGTTCTCCTCCCAGATTTTTTTACTTTCCTCTGTTCCCATGTTCTCTCCCACTCCCCAAATTTGCTTTTTTGCTTCCATTAAATCTTCCTTACTATATTCCATTGTTACCCTCCATAACTTCTGATTGTTGCCGTCTTGACGATTATGTATCTTTACATTACCTTCTGAAACATATGGCGCACCTTGTCCAGGCGGCTGTTTGGACGGCGGGGCTGGATGACCGGCTGACCGACAGCGGCCTGATATCCTTTCAGCTCTGTAAGGCATACGCTCCGCCCGTTGGTGTAAAAGGCCAGATCAGTACGGTATGCCTGTATACAGCGGGCGGGAATCTCGCCAGTAAAGACAACTTCATCCTTTTTTACCTGGGCCGTTTCGATGGTGGCACAGTATTTCGGTGCATCATGATAAGCCCTGGAAAGGTATTCCTGGGGCGCATAGAGGATGAAGGAGAGATAAGGTTCCAGCAGCTGCGTCCCCGATTCCTTCAATGCCTGTTCCAATACAATCGGGGCCAATGAGCGGAAGTCCGCCGGCGTGCTGACCGGACTGTAATAAAGCCCGTATTCAAAGCAAATCTTACAGTCCGTTACGTTCCAGCCGAACAAGCCCTGCTCCAGCCCGTAACGGATACCATCCCTGACAGCGTTTTGAAAACTCTGGTTCAAGTATCCCAGCGAAACCCGGCTCTCGTATTGTACACCGGAGCCAAGCGAGAGTGGTGTAACAGACAGTCCTATGGATGCCCAAAACGGGTTGGGCGGCACCTCGATATGGATGGTGTGGCTGGCTGCTTTGAGCGGCCGCTCCATATAAATGACGGAGGGTTCCTTTACCACTGTTTCAAGCTTGTATTTTTCCGACAGCAAAGCGGAAACAACCTCCAACTGCACCCGGCCCAAAAAAGAAAGAATGATCTCATGGGTGATGGAATCCACTTCGCAACGCAAAAGCGGGTCAGTATCCGCAAGTTGCGTAAGAGCGTCCAGCAGCCGTTCTCTTTGCGCTGCCGTTTTCGGCGCAATCGTCGTCCGCAGCATGGGGAGGGGGTCCTCGCGCCACCTTTTACGAGGGAGCCGGGTTTGGTCCCCTAATACATCGTTTAACCTCACGCTGTCGCTGGGAAGGATAACAATTTCACCCTGATAAGCGGTGTCTGTCCGAACAATTTCCCCTTTGGATGGAATACGCATCTCTGTGATTTTCAGCTTTTCTCTCCCGGCCAGGGCCACCGTATCCCGCAGGCGCAGCGTTCCGCTGTATAACCGTAGATAGACACGCCGCTGGCCGCAATCGGTGTACTCAACCTTGAAAACGCTGCCGCATAGGGCGGCGCCCCCCTGTTCCCCAATCGGTTGGAACAGCCCTGTCACCGCATCCATCAACGGTTGAATGCCAAGGCCATTTTTGGCGCTGCCATGATAGACTGGGAACAGGGAGGCGTCTTGAACCCGCTGCTGTTCCTCCCGCGCAAGTTTTTCCCGGCTGATTGGTTCTCCTGCGATATACTTTTCCAATAATTCATCGTTATTTTCGATGACCGCATCCCATGCTTCTATGTCGGTATTTTCCTCCAGGACTATTTCCGGGGACAGCGACACCGTCTGCTTGATGATAATATCGGCGGAGAGCTTATCCCGAACAGACTGAACCACGCTCTGCAAATCAACGCCAGCCTGGTCGATCTTGTTGATAAAGATAACGGTGGGAATGTTCATTTTCCGCAGGGCATGGAACAGAATACGGGTCTGGGCCTGCACGCCATCTTTAGCGGAGATCACCAAGATGGCCCCATCTAAAACAGCCAAAGAGCGGTACACCTCCGCCAAAAAATCCATGTGGCCGGGCGTATCCACAATGTTAACTTTACATCTGTGCCACTGGAAGGAAGTGACTGCCGCTTGAATGGTAATCCCACGCTGCCGCTCCAAAAACATGGTGTCCGTCCTCGTTGTCCCTTTTTCGACGCTCCCCGGTTCTGAAATGGCTCCGCTGGCATATAGCAGGCTCTCCGTCAAGGTCGTCTTTCCAGCGTCTACATGGGCAAGAATTCCAATATTGATTATTTTCATGTGATTGTCCTCCCTTTACAGCCCCAAAGGGCATAAAAATCCCCAGCAGTAAAATACTTTTACCACTGGGGATTATAAGTTGCGGACATACACATATACAGCATACACCTGTTTGTGATTGCTGTTTTTGGGGATATGTCAAAATTGATAAGGCAAAAGTATTCTTAAATTGGGTACAAAAAACTAAGCCCCTACAAAAGGAGCTATCATAATCCTTTGTTCCCACTATTTGATTATAGTTTTATTTAAGAATACCTTGCCGCATATTTTTTACTCCTTTTCTGGATTAAATCATTGTATCACATCAGTTTTAGGAAAGCAAGTACCTAAAAGAAATTTTTCTTCCCCTTATATGTAACAATCATACCGGCTTCCTAGCGTTCAGAATGTTTTCTGCTGTCTGCTGTGGTGTTTGGTTGGAATTGTCCAACCAAAAGCCGATCCGTGGTGTTGTCTGCATTTTACTAAATACAAATTCAATGTATACAGAAAGATATAAGGAGTGGGAGGGATTCCGCCGTAGTTGGCATTGTAGGAAAATCCAAAAGTTTAGATTTTCCCACAATGCTTATCTTTTGGTCTTTGGTTCGGAATAGTGTAGTGCTGGCGGTCTATCTCTTGTTTTCGGTTGCTTGCTTCCTTACCGTACATGAGCATTCACCCAGGGCATGTCCTGCGCGTCCTCCATCTCCTCTTCCTCCGGGCAGCCCATCTACGCCGCCATCTCGGGCACCCTGGAGTACAAGGACAGCGAGACCCTCACCGCTGAGGCCTCCGGCGAACTGACCCAGGTGACCCCGGTGGCCTACGGCACCGTCACCAAGGGCCAGACCCTCTTTGTGCTGGATGGGAGCGACTACACCTCCCAGCTCTCCAGCGTACAGAACAAGATCACCCAGACCCAGGAGCGCATCGCCGACTACCAGGAGCAGATCACCGAGACCGAGGCCAAGCGGACCGACTACGCCGTCACCGCCGAGATCTCCGGCAAGGTCATCCAGGTCAACGTGAGCGAGGGGGAGACCCCCCGGCAGGCGGGCGAGACCGCCGTACTCCTCTATAATCTGGACAACATGGAGATCTCGGTCAACATCGACGAGCTGGACATCGAGCACGTCACGGTGGGCACCCAGGCCCTCATCTCCCGCTCGGGCGCCAGCAGCGACGGCGACCAGACCTTTACCGGCACCGTCACCGCCGTGAGCTATGAGGCCACCAACTCCAACGGCGTGGCCTACTTCCCGGTGACCATTCAGATCCCCAGCGGCGGGGAGCTCTCGGCCGGTGTGAACGTCTCCTACTCCATCCAGGTGGGAGACACCTCGGAGGGCCTTCTGGCCCCCATCTCCGCTCTGAAGCGCTCCACCGACGGGGAGACCTGCCTGTACATCCAGTCCGACACCCCGCCCGAGCAGACCGTGGAGGCCGAGGGCGTGCCCGACGGCTTCTATGCCGTACCCGTGGAGGTGGGCGACTCCAACAGCCAGTATGTGCGCATCCTCTCGGGCGCGGAGGAGGGCGACGTGGTCTTTACCCGCTACCAGCAGAGCGCCCCGGCCAACGGCGACACCACCAGCCAGGGTGAGGAGTCCCAGGAGCAGGCCTTCCCCGGCGGCGAGATGCAGATGATGCCCGCCGCACCGGGCGGCGACTTCTCCGGCGGCTTCTCCGGCGGAGGCGGCGGCATGCCCGGCAGCGGACGGATGGGAGGCTGATACGCATGTCCCTGATCCAATTGCAGCACGTATCCAAGATCTACGCCCAGGGCCAGGAAAATCAGGTCAACGCCCTGGATGACGTCTCCCTGGAGATCGACACGGGGGAATTCGTGGCCATCATCGGCACCTCCGGGTCGGGCAAGTCCACCATGATGAACATTCTCGGCTGCCTGGATGTGCCCACCAGCGGAGAATACTACCTGGACGGCGTCTCCATCCGCCAGAAGTCGCGGCGGGAACTGGAGCTCATCCGCTCCCGTCAGATCAGCTTCATCTTTCAGGGGTACAACCTGATCCCCTCTCTGAACGTCTGGCAGAATGTGGCCCTGCCCATGCTCTACCAGAAGGTCCCCCTGGCCGAGCGGAAGGCGCGGGCCATGGAGGCCCTGGAGCAGGTGGAGATCTCCGCCAAGGCCGAGAACCGCCCCACCCAGCTCTCGGGCGGCCAGCAGCAGCGTGTGGCCATCGCGCGGGCCATCGCCACCCGCTCCCCCGTCCTCATGGCCGATGAGCCCACCGGCGCGCTGGACTCCGCCACCGGCGCCCAGGTCCTCTCCCTGATGAAGGAGCTCAACACCCGGGGCACCACGGTGATCCTCATCACCCACGACAACTCCATCGCCGCCCAGGCCCGCCGCACCGTCCAGGTCAAGGACGGACACATCATCCACGACAGCCTCTGGGACGGGGTCCTCCTGGCCCAGCCCGCGGGAGGAGCGAGAGCATGAACGCGCTTTTGATGGCTCTGGACTCGATCCGGGAAAAGAAGGGCCGCTCCTTCCTCACCATGCTGGGCATCATCATCGGCGTCACCGCCGTGCTGGTCCTGGTGGCCCTGGTCTCCGGCTACAACGCCGACATCACCGCCTACTATGAAAAGCTGGGCGTCAACAAGGTCAATCTCAGCCTGACCTGGTATGACCGCACCCGGGCCAGCGATGTGTACAGCCTGGTCTACACCTACGCCAACGACACGCTGGGGGACATGGTGGAGGGGGTCTCCCCCTCCTCCTCCACCCAGCTGCCGGTAAAATACCGCTCCACCACGCTGGAGGAGAGCACCATCTACCTGGGCAGCGACCAGTTCTCCATCTGCAACAACTACACGCTGGAGGACGGGCGGGACCTGAATGAGTGGGATCTGGAGCAGCGCAACAAGGTGTGCGTCCTGGGCTCCTATGTGGCGTCCGCCCTCTTCCCCTACACCGACCCCATCGGGGAGACCGTCTATCTCTCCGGCATCCCCTTCACCGTGGTGGGCACCTACTACCAGAAGGACGGCGGCACGGAGGACTCCATGGACGACATGCTCGCCGTGCCCTATACCCTCAACCGGGAGCTCCTCCAGAGCGCCGACGTCACCTCCATCACGGTCAAGGTGGACACCTCCCAGCATGTGGAGACCGTGCTGGCCCGGCTGGAGGTCTATCTGGCCCAGCAGATCTCCTCCAGCGTGGGGGAGTACACCCTGGAAAACGGAAACTCCGCCATGTCGGAGAGCTCGGAGGAGACCACCTCCATGAGCGTGGTGCTGGGCGGCATCGCCTCCATCGCCCTCCTGGTGGGCGGCATCGGCATCATGAACATCATGCTGGTCACCGTCACCGAGCGCACCCGGGAGATCGGCATCAAAAAGTCCATCGGCGCCCCCCGGGGCGAGATCATCACCCAGTTCCTGGTGGAGGCCGGCATCCTCAGCGGCCTGGGCGGGCTCATCGGCATCGCCCTGGGCTTCGGGCTGTCCCTGATCCTGGGGAAGGCCATGTATGACCTCATCCTCCTCCCCAGCCTGCCGGTCACCCTGGGGGCCTTCTCCTTCTCGGTGGCCATCGGCATCCTCTTCGGCATCTATCCGGCCGTCAAGGCCTCCAACCTCCAGCCCGTGGACGCGCTGCGGGCCGACTAACAAACTAAGAGGTGTATCCAATGAAACAGCGAATCCTCTCCGCCGTTCTGGCGGCCGCCCTGTGCCTGGGTATCATCGGCGTGGTGGGTCTCTCCCTCCCCGCACAGGCCGCCGGCTTCTCCGACATCGGGGACGCCGACGTCTCCGAGGCGGTATCCGTCCTGTCCAGCCTGGGCATTGTCTCGGGCTACTCCGACGGGACCTTCCGCCCCTCCGAGACCCTGACCCGTGCCCAGTTCGCCACCCTCGCCGTCCTCGCCGAGGGGCACGGCGATCAGGTGGCCGAGAGCGCATACCGCACCCTCTTCTCCGATCTGCCCGCCTCCCACTGGGCCGCCCCCTATGTGAATCTGGCCCAGAGCGAGGGGCTCATCAGCGGCTACGGCAACGGCCGCTTCGGGCCGGATGACCCGGTCACCATCGGGCAGGCCGTCACCATCGTCCTGCGCCTGATGGGCTACGGGGAGGAGGACGTGGGCCCCTTCTGGCCCCAGGACTATCTGAGCAAGGGGACCGATCTGGGGCTCCTGGAGGGCGTGCGCCCCCAGGCGGATGCCGCCATGACCCGGGGCGAGGCCGCCCTCCTGCTCTATGCCATGCTCCAGAGCAGCTGCAAGGACGGAACGCCCTATGTGGAAAAGCTGGCCCACACCACCATCTCCGACGCAGTCCTCCTCCAGAACGACGACACCTCTCCCTCCGGTGAGGTCCACACCGCCCAGGTCTATGCCGGAAACAGCGGCCTGACCTGGTACACCCAGGATACCACACTCCCCGATACCCTGCTCAACCGCCGGGGGACCCTTCTGCTGAACGAGACCGGCGCGGTCTCCGGCTTCCTCCCGGATGAGAGCACGGTGCGCACCCTCTCCCTGGCCGAGGCCAAGGCCGACCGGCTCGTGGATGAGAGCAGCGCCAGCTACACCCTGTCCAGCGCGGTGCCCCTGGTCCTGGACGACACCGTCACCACCTACGGCGAGGCCTGGTATGAGCTGGACGGGCGGGAGACCGTCACCCTCTACTACAGCGCCTCCGGCAGCGTCAATCTGGTCACCGCCTCCGAGACCAAGCGGTATGACGGGGCCGTGCTCACCGGCTACTACGAAAACGTCCTCCCCAATGCCTCCAACCCCACCTCGATCACCCTGCTGGGGGAGACCTACCCGGTGGCCGAGGAGGGGGTGAGCGCCCTGGCCCAGTTCCGGGTGGGGGACCGGATCACCGTCTCCTTCAACGGCTCCGGTGAGATCGTGGACGCCTGCTCTCCCTCCGAGCGCAGCGCCGTCATGATCGGTCTGGTGACCGAGACCGGGAACTCCTGTTCCGTGGCCCTCTCCAACGGGCTCACCGCCTCCGGGAGCTGCTCCGACACCACCTTTGTGGTGGGTGACCTGGTGCGGGTGAGCGCCTCCAGCCCGGGGACCCTCTCCCTCTCCCAGGTCTCGGCCGGCACCTCCTCCGCCGCCCTCCAGGTGGCGGAGCGGACCCTGGGGAGCACCCCCCTGGCCGAGGATGTGGTGCTCTATGACCGGGTGGGCAAGACCCACGCCGTCCAGATCGCTCTGGAGGACCTGCTGGTGGACTCCGTCCCCGCCTCCCGCATCCTCTACACGGCAACCAACTCCGCCGGGGAGATCGACGTGCTGGTACTGGACGATGTGACGGGAGACGCCTATACCTACGGCATCTTCTCCTCCGGCACCAAGACCGAGGGCAACGGAACCATGCAGGTGACCAACCGCACGGTGGCCGTGGAGAACAGCGCCGGTCTCTCCCAGGAGTGCCTGACCGGCACGGCGGTCCCCGACGGCCAGGTGGGCGGACTGGTCCCCTCCAGCGACGGCCGGGTGGCCGGACTTCTGGTCCTGGAGGAGGTAGAGGACGTCCCCCGCTCCGCCTTTGACGGCACCGACACGGTGACCCTGTCCGGCGCGGCGGTCCCCATCAGCGACCAGGTACAGGTGTATAACACGGACAACGGGCAGTGGATCACCCTCGCCCAGGCCAAGGCCTACACCGATACCTTTACCGTCTATTACAGCGGCACCCTGGGAACCGACGCCAAAGTGCGGGTCATCCTGACGCAGTCCCCCTCCTGATTCTTTTTAAGATTCTCTCTTGCCATCTCTGTTTGGAAAATGTATAATCAAGATACTTTCAGAGAAAGGATGATCCACCATGACCATGGGCCAGCGCATCCGTGACCTCCGCAAAGCCGCAGGCCTCTCCCAGGAGGAGCTGGGCCTCCAGGTAGGGGTCAAAAAGGCCGCCATCCACAAATATGAGAGCGGTCTGGTCGTCAACCTCAAGCAGGCCACCATCGAGAAGCTCGCCGCCGCCCTGCACACCACCCCCGCCTACCTGCTGGGTCTGGACACCCCCTCCCTCCCCGAGGGGGCCCTCCCCTATCACCCCACCCAGCGCATCCCCATCCTGGGCCGGATCTCCGCCGGCATGCCCATCTATGCCGAGCAGAACATCGAGGGCTACACCGTCACCGACCTGAACGGCGGCGCGGAGTACTTTGCCCTCCGGGTGTCCGGGGACAGCATGAACGCCATCGGGATCAACGACGGCTACCTCATCATCGTCCGCCGCCAGGAGAGTGTGGAAAACGGCGAGGTGGCGGTGGTCCTGGTGGGGGACGAGAACGCCACGGTCAAGCGCTTCTACGCCACCGACAGCACGGTCACCCTCATGCCCCAGTCCACCAATCCCATCCACCAGCCCCAGATCTACGATCTGCACCGCACCCGCATCCAGGTGCTGGGCAAGGTGGTCAAGGTGGAGTTTCTCCTCTAACAACACGCAAAAAGGGCCCGTCACAGAATCGTTCCATTCTGCGACGGGCCCGAGCATTTCCATCTCCGGAGGGTGGAGCCGCCCCGGAGGCGGCGAAACCCAAAACAAAAGGACATCCTTTCGGATGTCCTTTTGTTTTGGTGCACGAGGCGGGACTTGAACCCGCACGTGCGTAATGCACACTAGAACCTGAATCTAGCGAGTCTGCCAATTCCACCACTCGTGCGTCTCTGCGCTGTGCACCGCTCAGCGCAGGTAATATATTACCACACCGGTTTTCGCTTGTCAACTGCTTTTTTCTTATTTTTTCTTCTTTTCCTGCCCGGACTCCTCCCGCAGGAAAACCAGCCGGTTTTCCGTGGAGTCCTGGGGGGAATAGTGGTAGGAGAGCCGGTCAAAGGCCATGGCCTCCTCCGGGGTCTGGGCCCCCCGCTCGGCCAGGAAGCGGACCATCTCGCCCCGGGCCATCTTCACGTGGACGCTCTTTTCCACGATCTTCTCCCCTGCCCGTTCGCCAAAGACGCATTTGACCACCCGCACGCCCTCGGGCAGGTGGCGGGCCACTCCCTTGCCATACTCCCAGGAGGAGAGATCCAGCAGCACCCGCTCCCCCTCCAGGGCAGCCCGGGCCAGCTTGTCCCCCCAGAAGTCATACAGATCCCGGCAGAAGGGGGTCTTGAGCCGGGTCCCCATCTCCAGGCGGTAGGGGGTCACCGCGTCCAGAGGGCGCAGCACGCCGTACAGCCCGGACAGGATGCGCAGATGCTCCTGCACATAGGTATAGTAGGCCCCTTCAAAGACCCGGGGGGCCATATACTGATATTGGATGCCGTCATAGGCCAGCAGAGCCGGGGTGGATGCCCGCTCCAGGTCCATCTGCTGATAGCGCGCCCAGTTGAGGGCCGCGATCTTCTCGTTGCAGCCCATGAGCGCGCGCAGCTCCTCCAGGGAGAGGCCGCGCAGGTAGTCCGCCAGCTGTCCGGCCTCGGCCAGATACTGGGGCAGACCGGCTGGGGCCAGGGTGTCCCCCTCTTCCCGCATCTGCTTGGCCGGGGAAAGGATGATCCGCACGGCAAAGCCCTCCTTTGTCACGTTTTCAGAATGATAAAAAAATCGGAGCAAGCGATGAAAGCTTGCTCCGACGTGGTGCGGATGACGGGACTTGAACCCGTACGTCATGGACACACGCACCTCAAACGTGCCTGTCTACCAGTTCCAGCACATCCGCATGTTGTGCTGTCCTCTTCAGAACGCTTGTTTATTATAGCTTCCCATGCAGCATTTGTCAATGGTCTTTTTTCAAGTTTTTAAAAAATTTTCCTGACCCTTGTCCTCCCCCCTCCGCTCCTGTATACTGAGTGCAGAGTAAGACCACACCGTTTGGAAAGAAGGGGATTTCCATGTTTTCTCTGGATCGGATCGAGACCTACCGGGAAAACGCCCGTCTGGAGGCAAAGCTGGCCACCGGTGGGCTGCCCGAGAGCCTCTGGGAGACTTACTCCGCCTTTGCCAACTCCTACGGGGGCGTCATCCTGCTGGGGGTGGAGGAGCGGAGCGACCACTCCCTGCGCATCCAGGGCCTGCTGGACGCCCAGGAGATGCTGGAGGAATTCCTCACCCGGGTGCAGGACCCCCAGACCGTCAGCGCCGACCTGGTGTCGGAGGAGCGGGCCCGGGTGGAGTCCACCCCCCACGGGGACATCATCGTCATCGAGGTGCCCTGGGCCGAGGACGCCCTCCGCCCGGTCTATGTGGGCCGGGACCCCTACCACGGCACCTACCGCCGGGAGGGGGAGGCCGACCTGCGCTGTTCCCCCCCCGAGGTGGAGGCCATGCTGGAGGGGCGGCAGGGCTGAGGTTTCCTCTCTTTTCGACCGGACCCAGCGGGGAGGCGCATTTCTACTATGTCAACCATTACCAAACAGGCGCTGGAGGCGTCCCTCAAGCAGATGATGCTGAAAAAGCCTCTGGACAAGATCACCATCCGCGACATCACCGAGGCGTGCGGCATCAGCCGCATGACCTTTTACTACCACTTTAAAGACATCTACGACCTGGTGGAGTGGGTGTGCGTGGAGGACGCATCCCGGGCCCTCCAGGGCAAAAAGACCTACGACACCTGGCAGGAGGGGCTTGCCCAGATCTTTGAGGCGGTACTGGAGAACAAGCCCTTTGTCCTCAACGCCTTCCGCTGCATCAGCCGGGACCAGATGGAGCGCTTCCTCTTTCACCTGACCTACGGACTGATCCGGGGCGTGGTGGACGAGAAGAGCCAGGGGAAACCCATCTCGGAGGAGGACAAGGCCTTTATCGCCGAGTTCTACAAGTACAGCTTCGTGGGTATCCTGCTGGACTGGATCCGCCAGGGCATGAGCGAGGACTACCAGACTATCGTGCGTAAGGTCAGCGCCACCATGCACGGAACCATCGCAAACGCCATTGAAAACTTTACCGCACAGCGGTGATTTTTGTACAAACGGGGCCGGATGATCAAAAACCGATCATCCGGCCCCGTTTGTACATGGTGTTTCCCGCCCGGAACGGGTAAGATACAGACACATTCCAAACGAGCTCCGCCCTGCGGAGCCCCATGAAAGGCGGATCATCTATGGCAAAACACATCGGAAAATGGACTGCGGCAGCCGCCGGTCTCGCGGGCGCGGGCGCGGCGGTCGTCCTGGCAAAGAAAGCGGCCCAGAGCCGCACTACCCCGGAGGGAGCCTCCGCTGGGGAGCGCGGAGAGTACCGGAACACCGAGCTGGGCCGGCAGGCGAAAAACAGCAAGGGCATCTACTACTCCAACGGAAACTACGAGGCCTTTGCCCGCCCCGAGAAGCCCGCCGGCGTGGAGGAAAAGCACGCCTACCTGGTGGGCAGCGGCCTGGCCTCCCTGGCCGCCGCCTGCTTCCTGGTGCGGGACGGACAGATGCCCGGCTCCCACATCCACATCCTGGAGTCCATGGACGTGGCCGGCGGCGCCTGCGACGGCATCTACGATCCCGGACGGGGCTACATCATGCGGGGCGGCCGGGAGATGGAGAACCATTTCGAGTGCCTGTGGGATCTGTTCCGCTCCATCCCCTCGCTGGAGAAGCCCGGGGCCTCCGTGCTGGATGAGTTCTACTGGCTCAACAAGCATGACCCCAACTACTCCCTGTGCCGGGCCACCGTGAACCGGGGCCAGGACGCCCACACCGACGGCAAGTTCGACCTGAGCCAGAAGGCCTGCATGGAGATCGTCAAGCTCTTCATGACCCCGGACGAGGACCTCTACGACAAGACCATCGAGGACGTCTTTGACGAGGAGGTCTTTGACTCCACCTTCTGGCTGTACTGGCGCACCATGTTCGCCTTTGAGAACTGGCACTCCGCCCTGGAGATGAAGCTCTACTTCCAGCGCTTCATCCACCACATCGCGGGCTTACCCGACTTCAGCGCTCTGAAATTCACCCGCTACAACCAGTACGAGTCCCTCATCCTCCCCATGCAGCGCTATCTGGAGGAGGCCGGGGTGGACTTCCGCTTCGGCACGGAAGTGACCAACGTGCTCTTCACCATCCAGGGCGGCAAAAAGACGGCCACCGCCATCGAGTGCAAGGTCAACGGCGTGGAGCAGGGCATCGTCCTCACTGAGAACGACCTGGTCTTTGTGACCAACGGCTCCTGCACCGAGGGCACCATCTACGGCGACCAGGACCACGCCCCCAACGGGGACGCCGAGATGCGCACCAGCGGCTGCTGGAACCTTTGGAAGAACATCGCCAGGCAGGACCCCAGCTTCGGCCGTCCGGAGAAGTTCTGCTCGGACATCTCCAAGACCAACTGGGAGTCGGCCACCATCACCACCCTGGATGACAAGATCCTGCCCTATATCACCAACATCTGCAAGCGGGACCCCCGGACCGGAAAGGTGGTCACCGGCGGCATCGTCAGCTGCCGGGACTCCAAGTGGCTGCTCAGCTGGACCATCAACCGCCAGGGCCAGTTCAAGGAGCAGGACCCCGAGCAGGTCTGCGTCTGGGTCTACGGCCTGTTCACCGACGTGCCGGGCGACTATGTGAAAAAGCCTATGCGGGAGTGTACCGGCCGGGAGATCACCCAGGAGTGGCTCTACCACATCGGCGTGCCGGTGGACCAAATCCCCCGGCTGGCCGATGAGAGCGCGGTGTGCGTGCCCACCATGATGCCCTATATCACCGCCTTCTTCATGCCCCGGACCAAGGGGGACCGCCCCGACGTGATTCCCGACGGCTGCGTGAACTTCGCCTTCCTGGGCCAGTTCGCCGACACCCCCCGGGACACCGTGTTCACCACCGAGTACTCCGTGCGCACCGCCATGGAGGCCGTCTACGGCCTGCTGGGCGTGGACCGCGGCGTGCCCGAGGTGTGGGGCAGCGTCTACGATGTGCGCGCCCTGCTGGACAGCTCCGTGTGCCTGATGGACGGCCGCTCTCCCCTGGAGATCGAGCTGCCCGGCCCCCTGAACCTGCTGAAAAAGCCCCTGCTCAAGGCCGTGCAGGGTACCGTGGTGGAAAAGCTGCTGCGGGACCACAACATCCTGCGGGACGGTATGCTGTAATTTCCTCCCCCAACAGAACACACGCCCCCGGAAGCCATGGCTTCCGGGGGCGTTTCGCATGAGGAGCACGTTCGGCATGTGTCTCAAAGAGGCTCTTTTCCCTAAGTCACAAAACTATACTTGATCGGCAGACTGCCGCAGGACGCCGAAGAGGATCAGGTCCAGCATCTCCGCCCCCACGCCCAGCACAGTGTGGAGGTCTTGGCCCTCGCGCTCCTCCTGATAGTGGAGCAGCAGGCTGCGGAAGGAGGCCTCCGTGCTCTCCAGATACCGGATCACACGCTCGGGCTCCAGCCCCGGGCGGAGGGGCATAGTGCGCACCATCCGCTCCAGAAAGGCCCGGTTCATCCGGCGCAGGGGCTCCCACAGCCTCCAGATCTCCTCCCGCAGGTGCGCCGGGGGACGGAGCATGGCGTTTTCAAAGATCCGCTTGCGCTCCGGGTGGTCCTGGAAATAGGACTCCCGCAGCAGGAAAAAGCGCTGGATGCTCCCCAGGGCGTCCCCCTCTCCCAGCTGGGCCATCCCCACCTCCACATGGGCGGTCAGCCGCTCAAAGGTGTCCCGGACGCACAGCAGGAACAGCTCGTCCTTGCCGGAGTAGTAGTGGTACATCATGCCCTTGGAAATGCCGTGGTTTTTGCAGATCTGCTCCATATTGACGGCATCATAGTCCCGGCGCCCGAACTCCTCCAGGGCCGCCCGCAGGATCTCCTGTCTGCTGTGTTCCTGCCGCTCCTTTTGTGTCATGCGGTCAGACCTCCTTCCGCCTTGTGCAGCTCCCCAGCCCATTCAAAGCCCTTCTTGGCCGCAAACACGGCGATCACCTCGTTGATCACCGCCGCGGCCGCGATGGTCCCCTGGAGCATGGACGCAGACTCGGGCGCCGCGTTCTGCAGCACCGACACGGCGATGCCGGTGAACACCAGCGACACGCCCGAGTGGGGCAGCAGCGTCAAGCCCAGATAGCGCCGCACCGTCGCCGGCGCATGGGTGACCGCCGCGCCCAGATAGGCGCCGCTGTACTTCCCCACCGCCCGCGCCAGGATGTAGACCGCCGTATAGATCCCCGCGCCAAAGATAAGGTGGTAGTCCAGCGGCGCGCCCAGGTTCAGAATGACCACGATCATGGCAAAGCCGATGGCCGGGTTCACTACCTCCATCATACCATATAGCTTCTCCGTGTCAATGAGATTGGAGAAGGCGGTGGAGTAGGCCATGCCGATGAGCATGAAGTTCAGCACCGGAACGGGCAGCAGGCTGTTGATGAAAAAGCCCAGCCCCGCCGTGAGGAGCAGCATGGACCCCATCACCGCCAGCACGCCCGCCCGGCTGCGGACGCGGCGCATCAGAAGCCCGGCCGCCGCACCGGTCACGCCCCCCAGCAGCACCGGCAGGAAGACCAGCAGCATCACCGCCGGCAGAGGGATGCCCACGGCGGACACCTGGGCCGAGACCAGGCCCATGACCACAAAGAACACCAGCGCCCCCACCAGATCGTCCAGGGCGGCCATGGGGATCAGGGTCTTGGTCACCGCTCCGTCGGTCTTCAGGTCCCGCACCACCGACAGCGAGGGGGCCGGCGCAGTGGCCAGCGCGATCCCCCCGAAGACAAAGGCCAGATAGACCGGCACCCCCGTGCAGGCAAAGAGCACGCCAAAGACCAGACTCACCACCACAAAGGTCCCCAGGGACTCGGTGATGGTGGTGACCAGGATCCTGGGCCCGGCCTTTTTCATCTGCCTCCAGATCAGCTCGGTGCCGATCATCAGGCCGAACACGCTCTCCAGTATGCGCTCGGTCACATCGAACCACCCGGACTCCAGGACGGCCTCGTTCAGCAGGTCCAGCCCGTGGGGCCCGATCACCATGCCGGCGATCAGCCAGCCCAGAATGGCCGGCAATTTCAGTTTCGAGATCAGCTTGCCCGCAGCAAACGCCAGGAAGATGGAGCCCAGCAGCCGCAGCACAGAAAACAAGAGGTCCATAGCAGTCTTCTCCTTTTTCAATTATAGACGAGTCCGTCTGTTTTTCTCAGTATAGCACAAACAGACGACTCCGTCTGTAAATGAATTGTTAAGAATTTCCCCCGCCGTCCCACGATGGCTCTTGCCAAAGCGCAATTTTTTCGGTATACTAAATAGAAGTCCGCAGAACGAAGCTGCGCGCCCCGGCAGGAAGCCGGGCAGATCGGCAGAAGCCGCCGCAGCCCTCCCGGACCTCCGTCCCCGCGTATTCTACGATTGTCGATACCAGGAAGGTATCTGTCCCCCGGAAGGAGGACAGATACCTTCTTTTTCTGTGAAAGGAGACTCTATGACACTGGAACAATTCTTCCACGACCACCCCAGAGCCGCCGTCGCCTTCTCGGGCGGCGTGGACTCCGCCTTTCTGCTCTGGGCCGCCCGGGCCTACGGCTGCGACGTGCACGCCTACTATGTGAGCACCGCCTTCCAACCCGCCTTTGAGCGGGAGGACGCCCGCCGGCTGGCCCAGGAGCTGGGCGTGCCCATGACGGTCATCGAGACCGATGTTCTCGCCGTCCCCGAGGCCGCGGCCAACGGCCCCGACCGCTGCTACCACTGCAAGCGCTCCCTCTTCTCCCTGCTCTGGCAGCGGGCCCGCGCCGACGGCCACACCCTGCTCCTGGACGGCACCAACGCCTCGGACGACGCCGGCGACCGGCCCGGCATGCGGGCCCTGCGGGAGCTGGAGGTCCGCTCCCCCCTGCGGGAGTGCGGCCTGACCAAGGAAGAGGTCCGCGCCCGCTCCCGGGAGGCCGGACTCTTCACCTGGGACAAGCCCGCCTATGCCTGTCTGGCCACCCGCATTCCCACCGGCACCCCCATCACCGCCGCCGATCTGGAGCGGGTGGAGCGGGCGGAGGACGCCCTCTTCGCCCTGGGCTTCTCCGACTTCCGGGTGCGTCTGGCGGGGGATGCCGCCCGTATTCAGATCCCGGCCGGGCAGATGGAGGGCCTCCTCAAGCGCCGGGAGGAGATCCTGAAGCAGCTTGCCCCCCACTTCTCCGCGGTGCTGCTGGATCTGGACGCACGCACCCCCTCCCGCTGAGAAAGGAGTTTTTATGGACAACAAGCATGAGATCTTACAGCTCCTGCGCTCGGTAGCCTCCGGGGACACCTCCCCGGAGCAGGCCCTGCTGGAATTCAAGCAGTCCCCCTTTGAGGACCTGGGGTATGCCAAGGTGGACTTCCACCGCAACATCCGCCAGGGGGCGGCTGAGGTCCTCTACGGCGCCGGCAAGACGCCGGAGCAGATCATCGGCATCGCCTCCGCCATGGGGGAGCGGGGCTGCCGCAACATCCTCATCACCCGCATGGAGGCCGACGCCGCCCGGCAGGTGGCCGACGCCCTCCCCCTGGAGTACCACCCCTCTCCCCGGCTGGGCATCGCCTTCCCCGGTCCCCGGACCTCTCTGGGCAACATCGTGGTGGCCACCGGCGGCACCAGCGACATGCCGGTGGCCGAGGAGGCCGCCCTCACCGCCGAGGCCATGGGCAACCAGGTCACCCGGCTCTACGACGTGGGGGTGGCGGGGCTCCACCGCCTGCTCTCTCGCCTGGACGTGCTCATGAGCGCCCGCTGCGTGGTGGCCGTGGCCGGGATGGAGGGGGCCCTCGCCTCCGTGGTGGGCGGTCTGGTGGACTGTCCCGTCATCGCCGTCCCCACCAGCGTGGGGTATGGGGCCAGCTTCGGGGGACTCTCCGCCC
This sequence comes from Clostridium sp. J1101437_171009_A5, assembly GCF_015547905.1. NCBI lineage: Bacteria > Bacillati > Bacillota > Clostridia > Eubacteriales > Clostridiaceae > Clostridium > Clostridium sp. J1101437_171009_A5. The sequence goes on along the minus strand of NZ_JADMVY010000004.1, from coordinate 210,432 downwards.
TGCTCTCCATGCTCAACTCCTGCGCGTCGGGCACCAGCGTGGTCAACATCGACAACGGCTTCGGGGCCGGGTATCTGGCCAGTATGATCAATCAAATGGAAGGTTTGGAGGAATCCTGAGATGAAAACACTGTATCTGGAATGCAATATGGGCGCGGCCGGCGATATGCTGCTCTCCGCCCTCTATGAGCTCCTGGAGGACAAAGAGGCCTTCCTGGACACCATGAACCACCTGCCCCTCCCCGGCGTGCACCTGGAGGCCGAGCGGGGCGTCACCTCGGGCATCGCGGGCACCCACATGCATGTGACCGTCCACGGTGTCGAGGAGGGGACCGATGGTCACGATCATCACCATGACCATCACCACGACCATGAGCATGACCATGAGCATGAGCATGACCATGAGCATGACCATCACCATGACCATGACCATGAGCACGATCACCACCACGACCATGACCATGACCACGGCCACGATCACCACCACGCCACCCCCGGCGCCATCGCCCATCTCATCGACCATCTGCCCCTCCCCCAGGAGGTGAAGGACCACGCCCGCGGGGTCTATGATGCCATCGCCCGGGCCGAGGCCCAGGCCCACGGCTGCCCGGTGGGCGACGTCCACTACCACGAGGTGGGCGCGCTGGACGCCGTGGCCGATGTGACGGGCGTGTGCTATGCCCTCCACCTGCTCCGGCCCGAGCGCATCGTGGTCTCCCCCATCCACGTGGGCAGCGGTACCGTCCGCTGCGCCCACGGCATCATGCCCGTCCCCGCGCCCGCCACCGCCGCCCTTCTCGCCGGGGTCCCCACCTACGGCGGGGCGGTCCAGGGCGAGCTGTGCACCCCCACCGGGGCCGCCCTTCTGGCCCATTTTGCCGACTCCTTCGGCCCCATGCCCGTGATGTGCACCCAGAAGGTGGGCTACGGCATCGGCACCAAGGTCTTTGAGCAGGCCAACTGCGTCCGGGCCTTCTGGGGCGAGAGCGCCGAGGAGGCCAACGGCGAGATCGTGGAGCTGGTGTGCAACATCGACGACATGACCGCCGAGTCCCTCTCCTTCGCCTGCGCCCGCCTGCTGGAGCTGGGCGCCCTGGATGTGTACACCCTGCCCGGGACCATGAAGAAGGGCCGCAGCGGCCAGGTGCTCACCGTCCTGTGCGCCCCCGAGCAGGAGGGGGACCTGGCCCGGCACATCCTCTCCCTCACCACCACCAACGGCCTGCGCGCCCGCCGGTGCGGGAAGTACTTCCTCACCCCCTCGGTCCGGGAGGCGGAGACCCCCTGGGGCGCGGTCCGGGTCAAGACCGCCCAGGGATACGGCGTGACCCACGTCAAGCCCGAATACGAGGATGTGGCCGCCCTGGCCCGCAGCCGCGGGGTCTCCCTGGAGGAGATGGCCCGGGACATCCTCCGCCACGTCTGATCCAGGAGGTCCTTATGTCCAAGAAATCCCTTCTCTCCCTGCTCCTCACCGCCGCCCTGGGGGCGGGCATCCTCACGGGCTGTCAGGGGACGGCTTCCCCCTCCCCCACGCCCGCCTCGTCCGCCGGGAAGGACTCGGTGGTCATCGCCATGGACACCAACTCCGAGCCGGCCGCCGGCTTCGACCCCGCCTTCGGCTGGGGCGCCGGGGAGCACGTCCATGAACCCCTCATCCAGAGCACCCTCACCGTCACCAAGCCCGACCTCACCATCGGCTACGACCTGGCCACCGGCTACTCGGTCAGCGATGACGGCCTCACCTGGACGGTCACCATCCGGGACGACGCCCGCTTCACCGACGGGGAGGCCCTCACCGCCGAGGACGTGGCCTTCACCTACAACACCGTGAAGGAGTCCAGCTCGGTCAACGACTTCACCATGCTGGACCGGGCCGAGGCGGTGGACGAGACCACCGTGGCCTTCCACATGAACACCCCCTTCTCCATCTGGCCCTACACCATGGCGGTGGTGGGCATCGTGCCGGAGCACGCCTATGACAGCGCCACCTACGGCCAGAATCCCATCGGCTCGGGCCGCTACGTCCTCAAGCAGTGGGACAAGGGCCAGCAGATCATCCTGGAGGCCAACCCCGACTATTACGGCGAGGCTCCCACCATCCGCCGCTTCACCATCCTCTTCCTGGAGGAGGACGCCGCCTTCCTGGCCGTCCAGGCCGGACAGGTGGACCTGGCCTACACCTCGGCCACCTACTCCGACCAGAGTGTGGCGGGGTATTCCCTCACGGCCTACCGCACCGTGGACAACCGGGGCTTCAACCTCCCCGCCGTCCCCGCCGGGACCGACGCCCAGGGCCAGGCCATCGGCAACGACTTCACCTCTGACGTCCTCGTCCGGCGGGCCATCAACATCGGCATCGACCGGGAGGAGATGATCGAGAACGTCCTCAACGGCTACGGCACCCCGGCGTACAGCGTGTGTGACCAGCTCCCCTGGTACAACCCCGCCTCCCAGGTGGAGTACGACCCCGAGGCGGCCGCCGCGCTGCTGGACGAGGCCGGCTGGACCCTGGGCAGCGACGGCATCCGGGAACGGAACGGCGTGAAGGCCGAGCTCCACCTGCTCTATCCCAGCAGCGACTCGGTCCGCCAGGCCCTGTGCGCCGACTTCGCCCAGCAGCTCCAGGAGCTGGGCATCTCCACCTCCATCGAGGGGGTGGGCTGGGACACCGCCTATGACCGGGCCCAGTCCGAGCCCCTCATCTGGGGCTGGGGCGCCCACACCCCCATGGAGCTCTACAACATCTACCACACGTCGGCGGACACCGGTCTTGCCGGGTACTCCCCCTACGCCAACGCCGCCGTGGACTCCTACATGGACCAGGCCCTCCAGTGCACCGACCTGGAGACCTCCTACGAGCTCTGGCAGAAGGCCCAGTGGGACGGCTCCACCGGCGTCACCCAGGAGGGCGACACCCCCTGGGTGTGGCTGGTCAACGTGGATCACCTCTACTGGGTCCGGGAGGGGCTCCAGGTGGCCGAGCAGAAGATCCACCCCCACGGCCACGGCTGGTCCATCGTGAACAACGTGGACCAGTGGAGCTGGTCCTGATCCCCGGCGTTCTGCCGCTGCAAGAGGAGGCCTTTGTGTGAAACACCGTCTGCAATTTGCGGGCAAAAAACTCCTGCGCATGGCGCTGCTCCTGCTGGGCGTGAGCCTGGTGGCCTTTCTGCTCATGTCCCTCTCCCCTCTGGACCCCCTCCAGACCAACGTGGGCCAGGCCGCCCTGGGCTCCATGAGTGAGGAGCAGATCCAGCGCCTCGAGGAGTACTGGGGGGTCAACGAGCCCCTCCCCCAGCGCTATCTGGGCTGGCTGTCCGACGCCCTCCGGCTGGACTTCGGCACCTCCCTGCTCTACCGCCAGCCCGTCATGGAGGTCATCGGACAGCGCCTTGTGAGCTCCCTGGGTCTGATGGTCACGGCCTGGGTCCTGTCCGGCGTCCTGGGGGTGACCCTGGGCCTGCTGGCCGGGGCCACCCGGGGGCGGCTGCCCGACCGGCTCATCCGGGGGTACTGCCTGGTCATCTCCAGCACACCCGCCTTCTGGCTGGCCCTGCTGCTGCTGATGATCTTTTCGGTGTGGCTGGGCTGGCTCCCCATCGGGCTGGCCGTCCCCATCGGGATGGAGGCCTCCCAGGTCACCTGGCAGGACCTGCTCTCCCACGCCATCCTCCCCGCCGTGACCCTGAGCATCACGGGGGTGGCCAACATCGCCCTGCACACCCGGGAGAAGGTGGTGGACGTGCTGGATTCCGACTATGTCCTTTTCGCCCGGGCCCGGGGGGAGTCGGGACGGGCCATCCTGCTGCGCCATGGCCTGCGCAACATCCTGCTGCCCGCCATCACCCTCCAGTTCACCTCCATCAGTGAGATCATCGGGGGCTCGGTGCTGGTGGAGCAGGTCTTCTCCTACCCCGGTCTGGGGCAGGCCGCCGTCACGGCGGGCCTGGGGAGCGATCTGCCCCTCCTGCTGGGCATCACCGTGGTCACCGCCGCCATCGTCTTTCTGGGGAGTCTGAGCGCAGACCTCCTCTACGGCGCGGTGGACCCCCGCATCCGAAGGGGGGTGGCCCGTCACTCATGAGCCGTTGGAATCAGCGCAAGCGCACCCTGGCCCTGCTGGGCTGCGCCGCCCTTCTCCTGTGCGCCGTCACCGTGGCCGGGCTCTTGTTCCAGCCCCTGGCCATGGAGACCGACTTTGCAAACAAGCAGCTCGCTCCCGGTCCCGGCCACTGGTTCGGCACCGACTGGATGGGCCGGGACATGCTGGCGCGCACCCTCACCGGCCTCTCCCTGAGCATCCGCATCGGCCTTCTCACCGCGGTGGTGAGCGCCCTCCTCTCGGTCCTTCTGGGGGTGACCGCCGCCCTGGGCCGCCGGGCCGACGCCGTGATCTCCTGGTGCATCGACCTCTTTCTGGGCATCCCCCATATCCTGCTGGTCATGCTCATCTCCCTGGCCTTCGGACGGGGCTTTGTGGGGGTGGTGGCCGGTGTCTCCCTGAGCCACTGGCCCTCCCTGGCCCGGGTCATCCGGGGGGAGGTCCTCCAGCTGCGCCAGACCACCTATGTCCGCGCCGCCGAGCGCCTGGGCGTGCCCCGGGGCCGGATCATCCGGCGGCACATGCTCCCCCATCTGCTGCCCCAGTTCCTCACCGGGCTCATCCTCCAGTTCCCCCACGCCATCCTCCACGAGGCCAGCGTGACCTTCCTGGGGTTCGGCCTCTCGCCGGAGCAGCCCGCCATCGGGGTGATCCTGTCCGAGAGCATGCGCTACCTCACCACCGGGAAATGGTGGCTGGCCCTCTTCCCGGGGCTGTCCCTGGTGCTGGTGGTGCTGCTCTTCGCCGCGCTGGGGGAGGGTGTGCGCCGCCTGCTCCACCCCGCCAGCGCCCATCAATGAGGAAAGGAGGTTCCGCCATGGAACCGATCCTGGACGTGGAAGGACTCTCCATCTCCTTCCGGCAATACGACCGGGGCGCCCACCAGCGCACCCTCCCGGTGATCCACGACCTGTCCCTGTCCATCGCGCCGGGGCAGGTGGTGGCGGTGGTGGGCTCCAGCGGCTCGGGCAAGAGCCTGCTGGCCCACGCCCTTCTGGACATCCTCCCCGCCAACAGCGCCCGGGAGGGAGTCATCCGCTACCGGGGGGAGCCCCTCACCCCCGCCCGGACCGCCGCCCTGCGGGGGACGGAGATCGTGCTGGTCCCCCAGGGCGTGACCTATCTGGACCCCCTGATGAAGGTGGGGCCCCAGATCTGCAAGGGGCGGCGGGAGGGGCGCGTCCGGGAAGCCTGCCGGGCCGTTCTCTCCCGCTACGGCCTCCCCCCCGACACGGAGGAGCGCTATCCCTTTGAGCTCTCGGGCGGCATGGCCCGGCGGGTGCTCATCTCCACCGCCGTGATGGAGTCCCCCCGCCTGGTCATCGCCGACGAGCCCACCCCCGGCCTGGACGCCCGGGCCGCCGGGCGCATCCTGGGCCACTTCCGGGAGCTGGCCGACGGCGGGGCCGGGGTCCTTCTCATCACCCACGATCTGGAGCTGGCCCTCACCATCGCCGACCGGGTGGCCGTCCTCTACGCCGGCGAGACGGTGGAGGAGGCCGCCGCCGCAGACTTCACCACGCCGGGGGGCCTGCGCCACCCCTATACCCGGGCGCTCTGGGCGGCCCTCCCCCAGAACGGCTTCCGGCCCATCCCGGGCAGCCAGCCCGCCCCCGGCGAGATACCAACCGGGTGCCGCTTCGCCCCCCGCTGTCCCCGCTGCCGGGAGGACTGTCAGGAGACCCATCCGGCCTACCGCTCCTTCCGGGGCGGCATGGTCCGCTGTACGTTCCCCGGGGAGGTGATGGAATGAGTCTGGAAGCCAAAGATCTCACCTTCCGCTATCCCCGCCGGAGCCGGGGGAGCGTGCTGGAGGGGGTCTCCCTCGCGGTGGAGCCCGGCGAGCGTGTGGGGCTCTCCGCCCCCAGCGGCCGGGGCAAGACCACCCTGTGCAAGCTCCTCTCCGGCTATGAGCGGCCCGACCGGGGGGAGGTCCTGCTGGACGGCCGCCCCCTCTCCTCCTACAAAGGCTTCTGCCCGGTGCAGATGATCTGGCAGCACCCGGAGACGGCGGTGGATCCCCTCCTCCGCCTGGGCGAGACCCTCTATGAGGCGGGACCGGTGGAGGACCGCCTGCTGGATGCCCTGCACATCCAGCCCGCCTGGCTGGAGCGCTATCCCCTGGAGCTCTCCGGCGGGGAGCTTCAGCGCTTCTGCATCGCCCGGGCCCTGCGGGAGGGGGTGCGCTACCTCCTGTGTGACGAGATCACCGCCATGCTGGATCTCATCACCCAGGCCCAGATCTGGGACTTCCTCCTGGAAGAGGCCCGGCAGCGAGAGCTGGGATTGGTCATCGTCAGCCACAACACCCTCCTGCTGGAGCGGCTTTGCACCCGCATCCACCCACTGACATAAAAAAGCCTCCCGAACATAGTTCGGGAGGCTTTTTGCTGATTCAAGCGATTAGTAATTCTTGCACTGGAGCTCGAAATAGGCGCGGGGATGGGCGCACACGGGGCAGACCTCGGGGGCCTCCTTGCTCACGTGCAGGTGGCCGCAGTTGCGGCACTTCCAGACGTAGACGTCGCCCTTCTGGAACACGGCGCCCTCTTCCAGGTTCTTCAGGAGAGCCAGGTAGCGCTCCTCGTGCTCCTTCTCGATCTTGCCCACGCCCTCGAACAGGAAGGCCAGGCGCTCAAAACCCTCTTCCTTGGCGGTCTCGGCCATCTCACGGTACATCTGGGTCCATTCCTCGTTCTCGCCGGCGGCGGCGGACTTCAGGTTGGCGGCCGTATCGCCCAGCTCGCCCAGCTCCTTGAACCAGAGCTTGGCATGCTCCTTCTCATTGCCGGCGGTCTCTTCAAAGATGGCTGCGATCTGCTCAAAGCCCTCTTTCTTGGCCTTGCTGGCAAAGTAGGTATACTTGTTGCGGGCCATGCTCTCTCCGGCAAATGCCTTCCACAGATTGGCCTCGGTCTTGCTGCCCTTCAGTTCCATAGTTCTGTCCTTCCTTTCTATTCTTTGATTCAAAATTTAGATCCGATCACAGGCGGTCAAAGCTTGCATTTTTGAGAAGCGGGCCGAACGGGTTCGGCCCGCTGGGCGTTAGCCTTCGCCCTTCCAGAAGCCGTGCAGGTTGCAGTACTCATAGGCCTCCACCTTCTCGTTCCGGGTGAAGGTCTTGAGCTCGGGCTCGTCCCCGGGCTGGGGGAAGCGGAAGGTCACGGTGTCGCCGGACACGGCCGCGATCAGATTGATATAGTGCTCCGGCAGCATGGGATGGGTCACGGAGCCCACCTTCACGGTGACGGAATAGCCGCTGCCGTGGGCGGTCTTCTCCACCACGGGGACGTGCTTCTCCAGGGCGCCGTCGGTGGTGTTGGGGACCAGCTCCTGCATGGGCTCGCCGCAGCAGACCACGGGCACGCCCTTGTCGACGACCTTGAACACGATGTTGCCGCAGTGGGCGCAGCGGTACAACTTCATTTCCATGATAAAATCCTCCTTAATAAAATGGTCAAATCTTTTCTCTCAGCTTCTCCAATTGTAACATTTTAACGGGCAAACTACAAGGGATAATGGTCAAATCTTTTCTCTCAGCTTCTCCAATCGTAACATTTTAACGGGCAAACTACAAGGGATACGGGGACTCAGTGGAGGGTCTTGCACTGGGCGCAGATCCCGTGGAAGAGCAGCTCATGTCTTGTGACCTGGTGCTCGCTGTGGGCCAGGGCCTCCTCGTCCAGATCCGCCCGGTAGGGCAGGTCCATGTCATAGACCCCTCCGCACCGGTCGCACTGAAAATGGGGATGGAACTTGGTATTTGCGTCATATCGCTCCACGGGGAAGGCCATGCGGGTGATCCTTCCCTCATCTGCCATCAGATTCAGATTCCGGTAGACGGTCCCCAGGCTCAGGTTTGGATTTTCCGGTTTCAGCCACTGATAGATCATCTCGGCGGTGGGATGCTCGGTGGTCCCCATCAGGGCCTCATAGATCAGTTCACGTTGTCTGGAATAGCGTTTTCCTTTCATCGACCGTCTCCTTTCTTTAAATCAGTAATTATTACTGTTATTAATATAGCAGATGTTGCGCCGTTTGGCAAGCCCTAATTTTGAAAAACTTCCGGTATGAATGTCCCCGGTTTTGCGCAGACTAGCGTCAGATGCACATCTCAAGTATTTGAAACCATTGAGGAGGCTATCCCATGAAACGGATTTTCTGTATCCTTGCGCTTACCCTTGTGATCGGTATGGGGCTGGCGGGCTGTTCCGGCACGGAGCCCATGTCCTCCCCCACGCCTACGCCCACCATGGCGCCCACCAACTCCGACCACCCGGTCCAGGACGCCATCGACGGCGCCGGGGACGCGGCCAAGGGTGTGCTGGACGGCGCGGGCGATGTGGTCCGGGGCGCGGCCGACGGCGTGGGCGACGCGGCCCGGGATGTGGGCAACGGAGTGAGCAACGCCGCCCGGGATGTGGGCGACGGCATCAAAAATGCCGTCCAATGACCCCGCCCCTTTGCATAGAGAGGACCGGCTCCCGCCATGGGAACCGGCCCTCTTTTTCCATGTATCCAACGATATGCGCCTGTTTTTGGCGTGGGATGCCTCGCAGAGTTCCGCCGTCCGCAGACGGCGGAATGAAATCAAATCGTTTTTTCCGAGGACATGTGCCTCGGAAAAAACACTGCTCAGGCCGCAAGTGTGCGAGCGGCAGCGAGTGCGCGCGCGGACTGCATCCCTCTCTCAAACATGCTTGCATGTTTGAGAAGCGCAGCGCGCTTTAGCCTTTACTGATATCCCGGGTGGCGTAGGCGTTCAGGTCCATCCTGTCCCGCTTTCCGGCCAGATACTCATAGTAGCCCTGGCAGCCGATCATGGCCCCGTTGTCCCCGCACAGGGAGAGGGCCGGGAGATAGAGCTTGTCCCCGCTCTTGGCGCAGGCCCGCTCCAGGTCGGCCCGCAGCCGGGAGTTGGCCGCCACGCCGCCGGCAATGGCGATCTTGCCGTAGCCGCACTTCCGGGCGGCCGCCATGGTGCGGGGCACCAGGGTGTCGCTCACCGCCGCGCCGAAGGAGGCCGCCAGGCCGGGCAGATCCAGCGCCTCCCCCTTCTGGTTGGCGTTGTGGACCAGGTTGACCACCGCCGTCTTGAGCCCGGAGAAGGACATGTCCAGCTCGGCCCCCGCCACATGGGCCCGGGGCAGGTCGTAGCGGGTATCGTCTCCCCCCTGGGCCAGCTTGTCCATGGGGGCCCCGCCGGGGTAGCCGATCCCCAGGACCCGGGCCGCCTTGTCAAAGCACTCCCCCGCCGCGTCGTCCCGGGTGGCCCCCAAAATTTCCATCTCGGTATAGCTCTTCACGTCCACGATCATGGTGTTGCCCCCGGAAACGCACAGGCACACAAAGGGGGGCTCCAGATCGGGATGGGTGATGTAGTTGGCCGCAATGTGGCCCCGCACGTGGTGTACCCCGATGAGGGGTTTTTTCAGGGCGTAGGCCACCGACTTGGCAAAGTTCACCCCCACCAGCACCGCGCCGATGAGGCCGGGGGCGTAGGTGACCGCCACCGCGTCGATGTCCTGCTTTCCGATCCCGGCCTCTTGCAGGGCCCGGTCGGCCAGGGCGGCGATGGCCTCCACATGCTTGCGGGAGGCGATCTCCGGGACCACGCCCCCGTAGGTGGCGTGCATATCGGCCTGGGAGGCGATGGCGTCGGAGAGCACCGTCCGCCCGTCCCGCACCACGGCCACGGCGGTCTCGTCACAGGAGGACTCCACAGCCAGAATAATCATGGTTTCGTTCCTTCTTTCTCTTGGATGGGGATGTGTACATAGCGCCGGTAGAGGGGCAGCAGCGTCCCCAGGCGGTAGAGGGCCCGGTGGGCCTCCATGGCCTCCCCGGTGTCCATGGACCCGGAGGCCGACCAGCCCAGCATGGCATACCGCACCCGGAAGATGTCGGCCTGGTACTTGAGGTCAAAAAAGCCGTTTCGGGTATAGAAGGCCAGACGGCGGCGGCGCTTCTCCCCCTCCTCCGGGGAGAGATCTTCCTCCAGGGCCTCCACTTCGGCCAATAGGCCGGCCGTGGCGGCGTAGCGCCGCTGGAGCTGCCCCAGCATGGCGCTTCCCACGCCCCCGCCCCGCTTTCCCTGGCAGGCGGCCAGATAGTCCAGGAGCACAAAGCGCTCCCCCAGGCGCAGGAGGGCGTATCCCACCAGCTCCTCCCCCCGGTAGAAGCCCAGGGCGTCGTACTCGCCCCGCTCCATCAGGCGCAGGATGGTCCACAGGGGCTTCAATTCCACCCGGGGAAAGGCCTCCTGCATCTCCCAGCGGTAGATGCGCCGCATCTGCTGCCGGGAGAGGACGCGCATATCCAGCTCCATCATGCCCGGTCCCACTCCCGGGTCATGAGGATGGCGTCCTCCTTCGGGTCGTCGTAGTAGTCCTTCCGGCGGCCCACCTCGTAGAAGCCGTGCTTCTCGTAGAGGGCGATGGCGGGGGCATTGCCCGCCCGCACCTCCAGGGTGAGGAAGGCCAGCTTGGCCGCGCCGAACCGGACAAAGGTGTCGATGAGGGCGTCGGCGATCCCCTGCCGCCGGTAGGCCGGGTCCACCGCCACGTTGTCGATATAGCCCTCGTCCAGCACCACATGGAGCCCCGCGTAGCCCAGGACGCTGCCGTCCTCCCCCTCGGCCACCAGGAAGGAGGCCGTCTCGTTGTAGAGCTCCTCGGCCAGCATATCCACGCTCCAGGGGTGGGAAAAACAGGTCCGCTCCAGCTCCGCGATGCCCTCCAGATGGCTCCGGTCCATGGGGACCAGTTGGTAATTCATGGTGATCCGCTCCTTTTTCTCGTTGCTCAGTGGGCCTCGGCCCAGCTCTTGCCCACGTGGGCGTCCGCCGTCAGGGGGACCGCCAGGGAGACGACCCCCTCCATCTCCTCCGTGAGCAGCTTCTTCACGGTCTCGGCCTCTTCCTCGGGGCACTCCACGATGAGCTCGTCGTGGACCTGGAGGACCAGCCGGGCCTTCAGGCCCTCGGCCCGCAGCCGGGCGTCCACCCGGATCATGGCCAGCTTGATGATGTCGGCCGCCGTGCCCTGGATGGGCATGTTGAGGGCCACCCGCTCCCCGAAGGAGCGCATATTGAAGTTGGAGGATTTGAGCTCGGGCAGCCAGCGGCGGCGGCCCATCAGGGTGGAGACAAAGCCGTCTTTCCGGGCCCGCTCCACAATATCGGTCATATAGGCGTGGACGCCGGAATACCGTTCAAAGTAGCGCTCCATGTAGGCCTTGGCCTCTTTCCGGGTGACGCCGATGTCCTGGGAGAGGGAGAAGTCCGAGATCCCGTACACGATGCCGAAGTTCACCGCCTTGGCCGCCGAGCGCATCTGCCGGGTCACCATCTCGGGGGGCACGCCGAAGACCTGTCCGGCGGTGATGGTGTGGATGTCCTCCCCGCTGCGGAAGGCGGAGATCATATGCTCATCCCCGGCGATGTGGGCCAGCAGCCGCAGCTCGATCTGGGAGTAGTCGGCGTCCACCAGCACGTTCCCCGGCCCGGCCACGAACATCTTGCGCAGCTCGGCGCCCAGCTCGGTGCGGATGGGGATGTTCTGGAGGTTGGGCTCGGTGGAGGAGAGCCGCCCCGTGGCGGTCACCGTGTTCTGGAAGGAGGTGTGGATGCGCCCGTCCGGGGCGATGACCTTGGTCAGCCCCTCCACATAGGTGGAGGAGAGCTTGGTGTACTGCCGGTACTCCAGCACGGCGTCCACGATGGGGGCCTGTCCCCGGAGCTTTTCCAGCACCTCGGCGTTGGTGGAGTAGCCGGTCTTGGTCTTTTTCACGGGGGGCAGCCCCAGCTTGTCAAAGAGGATGTGCCCCAGCTGCTTGGGCGAAAGGATGTTGAAGGTCTCCCCCGCCTCCTCGTAGATGCGCTGCTGGACGGCCTGGATGCGCCCCTCCAGCATCTCTCCGAATTCCCCCAGGGCCTTCCGGTCCACCAGGAAGCCCTCCCGCTCCATGCGGCTGAGCACGGCGCACAGGGGGAGCTCTACCTCGTAGTAGAGCTGGTCCATCCCCAGCTCGGTGAGCCGGGGGGCCATGGCCTCCTTCAGCGCCCCGATGAGGGCGCAGTGGGACAGGAGGGCGCCCAGCACCGTCCCCTCGTCCCCCAGGGGGGAGAAGGCGTCAGGGGCCAGGTAGGTCTCCTTGGCCTTGGGGTATTCGTGGTTGAACCAGCTCATGCCCAGCTTTTCCAGGTCATAGCTGCCGTCGGTGGGGGCCAGGAGGTAGGCGGCCAGGGCGGTGTCGAAGACAAAGCCATCCCCCTCGATGCCCTCCTCCAGCAGCCGGGAGAGGAGGCTCTTCACGTCGTGGGCGTTCTTTTGGATGTCCCCGGCGAAGAGGGCCTTTAAGAGGTCGTTGTACCCCTCCAGCTTGTCGGCGCGGAGGACGGCGGCGTGACACTCCCTCTCATTCACCCGGTGCTCCACCGCCACCACGTCCAGCCCCGGCAGGGCCAGCACGTTCACGCTCTCCTGCCCGCGCCAGAGCGCCAGCAGCTCCTGGGCCCGGGCCCGGTCCTCCACCACCTCGCTGGTGCAGGTGCCGGTAAACTGCTCCTCCTGCGGGGTCTCCCCCTGGGGAGCTTTGAGGCCCAGCTTGTCGATGAGCTTCTGGAACTCCAGCTTGAGGAAGAGGTCGTAGAGGGCGGCGGTGTGGCTCTCCTGCCGGAGGTTGTCCTCGGGGGCAAACGGAATGGGGGCCTCGCACCGGATGGTGGCCAGGTCATAGGAGAGGCGGGCGCCCTCCTCCCCCTCCCGCAGCTTTTTCAGCACGGCGGGCTTGGCCTCCAGGGTGTCCAGGCCCTGGTAGATGGCCTCCACCGAGCCGTAGCGCTGGATGAGGTCCATGGCGGTCTTCTCCCCGATGCCCTTGACGCCGGGGATGTTGTCGCTGCTGTCCCCCATCAGGGCCTTCAGGTCCACGATGTGGATGGGGTCGAAGCCGTACTCCTCCCGGAAGACCGCCGGGGTCATGTTGCGGGTGGTGGTCTGGCCCATGCGGGTGGTCACCAGCTTGACGGTGGCGTGGTCGCTCACCAGCTGGAGGGAGTCCTTGTCGCCGGTGACGATGACGGTCTCCCACCCGGCCGCGGTGTCCCGGGCGGCGATGGTCCCCAAGAGGTCGTCGGCCTCCCACCCGTCCAGCTCATAGCGGGGGATGTTCATGGCGTCCAGCACGTCCTTCAGAATGGGCATCTGGGCGGCCAGCTCCTCAGGCATGCCCTTGCGCTGGGCCTTGTAGCCCTCATAGGCCAGGTGGCGGAAGGTGGGGGCCTTCCGGTCAAAGGTCACGCAGAGGGCGTCGGGCTTCTCCTCCTCCAGCAGCTTGAGCAGGATGGTCACAAAGCCGTAGACGGCGTTGGTAGGGGTGCCGTCCTTGGTGGTGAGGGGCCGGATGCCGTAAAAGGCCCGGTTGATGATGGAGTTGCCGTCAATGGCCATGAGTTTTTTCATAGGATGCCTCCGTCCCGAATCTGATTCCTTCTATTATATCCGCTTTTTCCGCCCGGCACAAGTCCGCCCCCGCGGAACGGAACACTCCATCCCCGGGGGCGGTATCCTTATTCGTCCTTGCTGTCCTCTTTGTCCAGCAGGGCGGCCAGCACCTCGTTGTAGACCCGCTCGGGCTTGGCCTGGAACCCCTCGGACAGGCGGGCGGCCTGGTCCCGGTTGACGCACAGCAGCTCGATGGTCATGATGTTGCCGCCCTCGTCGTCCAGGGTCATGCGGGCGGTGAGGCTCCCGTCCGGCCGGGGCAGCACCTCGGTGCGGACCTGGGCGTTGCGCCGCAGGATGCCGTTGACCTTGGCCAGGTTGGCGTTGCACTTGTGCTTGACCGAGTAGGGCAGGCTGCTCTCGCAGGCCTCGCCGTTCTGGCGGCCCTTGTCGGTGATGGCATAGAGCCCATCCTCCAGGGTCATATGCCCGGTCTCCACCAGCTCGGCCACCGCCTCGGCAAAATCGAAATAGTCCACGCCCTCGTCGCACATGGTCAGCTCGGTCAGCGTGGGAAAGTCGATGGGTGAGGCCACCCGGGCCATAATGTAGAGGACCAGGAACTTGATCTCCATTTTGTCGTGGATGAAACCAAAACGGCTCATGGAAGGGACCACCTTTCTGCGTTTGCAGTCTTTTCTCTGTACTGCTCAGTTAAAGTCATTATACGGTATTTTTTCCGGCTTGGCAAGAGCAGCGCGGGCTTTCCCTCCTCCGCCGCCCCGCGGTCCCATATTTCCCGCCGTTTTTGTCTTTCTTGACAGAGTTCGGCCGGGAGGGTATCATAAAATTATCCCGGAATTACCAGGAAAGAGAGGCTTTCTTCCATGTTGACCAAGAAGCTCGCCCCACTCTGTCTCGCTCTGCTGTTGGGCCTGAGCGCCTGCGGGAAGCCCACGGCCCAGGTCTCCCCCGCGCCGGAGCACTCCCTCCCGGTCCGGACGCCCGAGCCCATTCCCACACCTACCCCCGAGCCGGAGTATACCGGCCCGGTGAATCCCCTCACGGGACTGCCCATCGCCGAGGAATATGTGAACCGCCGCCCGGTGGCCATCATGCTCAACAACCTCAAGCAGGCCCTCCCCCAGGTGGGGGTCTCCGACGCCGACATCATCTATGAGTGCCTGGCCGAGGGCGGCATCACCCGGATGCTGGGGGTCTATCAGGACCCCAGTCAGGCGGGGGCCATCGGCTCCATCCGCTCCTCCCGGCCCTACTATCTGGAGCTGGCCCTGGGCCACGACGCGGTCTACATCCACGCCGGGGGCAGCCCCGACGCCTATGAGAAGATCCGCGCCTGGAACGTCACCGCCCTGGACGGGGTCAACGGGCCCTACTGCGGCTCCAGCCCCGGCTCCAACCTGATGTGGCGGGACGCCGACCGGCGGCGCAACATGGGCTATGAGCACAGCGTCATCACCACCGGCGAGACCATCGTGGAGCGCTTTGCGGGCTACTCCTTCCGGCAGGAGCACCAGGAGGGCTATACCTACGAGATGAACTTCCTGCCCGACGGGACCCCCTCCGGCGGGGTGACGGCCAACACCATCACCGTCCCCTTCTCCAACGTGAAGACGGGCGTCTTCACCTACGACCCGGAGCAGGAGCTCTATCTGGTGGAGGAGTACGGAAAGCCCTATGTGGACGGCAACACCGGCGAGCAGGTTGGCGTCACCAACGTGCTCATCCTCAAGACCCGGTGCTCCGCCATCCGCGGGGACGACAAGGGCCGCATCACGGTGGACCTCACCAGCGGCGGCACCGGCTACTATGCCTGCGGCGGCCAGCTCATCGACATCCTCTGGAGCAAGGGGGGCCGGAATGAGCAGCTGCGCTATACCGACCTGAACGGCAACCCCATCTCCCTGGGTGCCGGGCACAGCTATGTGAACATCGTCCCCCTGGACTCCGACGTGGAGATCCAGGGCTGAGAAGACAGCTTAGGCGTCTCCGGTCCTCTCAGACCGGGGACGCTCTTTTTCGGTTTTCTTTTTTATTCTCTTATCTTGACTTACTCTCTCCGCCATTTTTGTCGGGAGGGGTCCCGCCATTTTTGTCAGGAGGGTCCCGACAATTTTGTCGGGAGGGGGGTGCTCCCGCCGTAAATTTCTTTAAAAGATATTATACGCTTTTCTTTATATCTTGTCAAGATACCGCAAGGGCGTCTGCCCGCCGGAAACCAGCGGAAGGTTTGCTTTTTGGCCTCTCCCGGGGTATACTGAAAAAAAGGTTGCAAGGAGGCCTGTTTTATGTGTACGAGCGTCGCGTTTTCTGCCCCCCGGAAGCTGTTTGGCCGCACGCTGGATCTGGAATATTCCTTTGGACAGCAGGTGGTGATCACCCCCCGAAACCATCCGCTGCACTTCCACCGGCGCAGCACCATGGCGCACCATCTGGCCATGATCGGCATGGCCACGGTGGATCGGGATACCGCCCTGTATGCGGAGGCGATGAACGAAAAGGGCCTCTACATGGCGGGCCTGAATTTCCCCGGAAATGCCTATTACACCCCGCCGGAACAGGCCGCAGCGGACGCCGTGGCCCCCTACGAGCTGATCCCGCTGGTGCTGGGCCGCTGTGAGACCCTGGCGCAGGCCGAAGCCATCCTGAAGGGGATCGACCTCTTGAGCCTCCCCTTTGCACCGGGCTATCCGGTGGCCCCGCTGCACTGGCACATTGCCGACGGCACTGGCTCCCTGGTGCTGGAGGTCATGGAGGACGGGGCCCATCTCTATCCCGACCCGGTGGGGGTGCTCACCAACAATCCGCCCTTTCCGTACCAGCAGATGAACCTGAGCAATTATCAGACCCTCTCGCCCCATCCCCCCAGGAACACCTTTGCGCCGGAGCTTCCCCTGGCCGTATACGGGCAGGGCATGGGCGCGCTGGGACTGCCCGGCGATGTCTCCCCCATGTCCCGCTTTGTGCGGGCGGCCTTTTTGAAGGAGAACGCCCTCTTTACCGGGGATGAAATGCAGGATGTGACGCAGTTCTTCCACATCCTGGATGGCGTATCCATGGTCCGGGGAAGCGTCATCACCCCGGAGGGAAAGCCGGACCTGACCCTGTATGCCTCCTGTGCCGATGCCTCCCATGGGGTCTATTACTATAAAACCTACGAAAACCATCAGATCAACGGAGTGCGTTTTACCGAGGCGCTGATGGATGGAGAGGCGCTCTCCTGCTATCCGCTGGAGAATCAGCAGCACGTACACTGGGTCAATTAAACGATAGGTTTCCATGCAGCGGCTCCCCTGGCCAAACCGACCGGGGGAGCCAAAATTAGTAGGAGACCGTATCTCTAGGCTGTTTGCGGCAAGTGCCTCGCAGAGTTCCACCGTCCGCAGACGGCGGAAGAATATTTCAATCCGTTTTTTTCGAGGACATGTGCCTCGGAAAAAACACTGCTCAGCCTGCAAGTGTGTGGCCCTTCCCGGGACCCCAGACAAAGCCCAGCGAAGCGGGTTTGTTTGGGAGAGGAGGGGCAAGGGAGTGAAGTAAGCCCTGGCCGTCAGGCCGGGGTGAACGGTACGGACTTTGACCCGACGAGGTGCGCGCAGCAGGCTGCATCTCCCTCGAAAAAACGCTCTGCGTTTTTGAGAAGCGCAGCTTAGACCATGCAGCCGTTCTTGACCTCCCGGTAACACGCGGGGGTGCCGGGGGCCTGGTTGGGCGGGAAGAACTCATCCACGGGGAACTTCACATGGCGGAAGATCTCACAGGGATCGTCCTCGTTGCCGCCGCAGGTGCACTCCTTCTCGGGCAGGCAGTAGTCGTAGATGGGCATGAGGAGCTGGGTGTCCCGCTCCAGCCGGATGATGGAGAACTGCCCCAGGCTCACATAGACCCGCTTGCCCTGGTTGCCGAAGCACAGGTCGCTGCAGAAGCAGGCGCAGATGCAGGGCGGGATCTCGGTCAGCTCGCAGTCGCAGGGGTGGCACTCGCACACGTCCACCAGCTTCATGTTCAGGACGATGGGGTCCACCGCCTCCACCACGGCGGTGGGCACGCTGCACCGGCGCATCTGGGCGTCCGGCCCCTCGTCCAGGCAGGAGGAGAAGACCTTGGCGCTGCTCTCGCTGCCGAAGAGGATGACCCGCTTGTCAAAGACGCACAGGCCGCTGATCTCCACCGGACGCACCGCGCCCACAAAGGCGTCGGCCGTGACCCGGTAGTAGTAGCGGACGTCCACGGTGTAAAAGCCGCGGTTGAACCCGATGGGCTCCACGTCGATGTACACATAGATCAGCTCGGCCTTCCCGGCCTTGATGCTGACCGCCCGGTCGATGGCGCACTGGGAATCCTGGGTGGGATAGAACCGCAGATCTTCGATGCAGTCCTTGTCGGAAGATATAGCGTCTTAAATACAAATTTTGTTTTAAATTTGGTGTACCAGAATAGGCAACTTTTGAACAAAAGTTGCCTATTATTGAAAGCCTTCAATTGCCATCCGCAACATTAATATAAATTAAAAATATGCTATACTAGCACTCCAGAAAAGAGAAGGAAAATCATTTTTATTGACTTTCCCTACTAATTTGCTATAATATGTTTTTATACTAGTCAGAGTTGATCCAGGGAGATGTTGTATTATGATACTAAACTCGCAAGAAATTCGCGCACGTTGCCTCTCCGCGGGTGTACAATCGCTTGTAACTCCCTTTCACGAAGAGCAACTACAGGGAGCCTCCTATGATCTTTCTATTGGAAACTCTGTCCATGTCTTTTCTGATAGCGTGAAAACCATTTCTTTGAATGATGAGGCAGCTCTAAATCACCTTTATGAGGAAGTGGATTTATCCTCTAGTCCGTTCCTTCTTAAGCCAAATCAGTATGTTCTGGTCAAAGTTCAGGAGTCGCTTTTTATCCCAACTGACTTGGTAGCCCATATTCGTCCCCGCACCAGATTCACACGGCTTGGAATTATGATCTCCCCTCAACATTGCAATCCTGGCTATCATGGACAGTTGCAGTTAGGATTGCATAACATCAGTCCTAATACTATCCGGATTCCTGCCGGCATTTGTGTTGCTCAAGTCATTTTTGAAACCATGTCTCAACCATGTGACAAACCTTATTCTGCAAAGCAGGATGCCGCCTATCAGGGAGAATCCCAGTTTATTGGTCCCAAATTTAATATGAATGAGCTTTCCCCTGAAGCCAGGGCACTATATCAGTCTATTCTGACCGGTGAGGTACTTCGTAGTGGAGAGTAGCCATCAAGATACAATCAAACTTGAAGAATTAGTAGATTTTTATGTTTCCCAAGTCATGACGAAAGGTCATACTGTGGACTCTGTAGACCATGTAGACTCTAAGGAAAAGCAGAGGATGGTTCCCATGCTTAAGGAAAGCATTTCCAGTTCCATTCGGAAAGAAATTCGGGACTCCTTAACCCAAGAAGAGGCCGATGCCATCTATCACAATGCTGTGAAAATACATCGTCGGAAGGAACTACAGAATCGGGTCCATCAAATTAGAAATCTGCTCTTTGAAGGCATTCTTTTCTCTTTCTTTGTTGGACTGTTGGTCAACCTAGCAACAGAGTTGATTGATACTTTTTTCTCCAACCACAAGGTATTTGTGGCCGCCATCTGTATTATAGTTATTACTCTGCTCTATTTCTACCGCCTTCTGGGCCAGATCCAAGCATTCTTTCATCCTGACCAAGAGGGAGATTCTGATTTTTCATGATTAAACGTTCAATTGTTGTGGGTGCAAAATACCGACATTTCAAAGGGAATCTATACCAAGTTATTGCGCTTGCACGGCACACCGAAACGGAGGAAGCTCTGGTTATCTACCAAGCTCTCTATGGCGACTTTGCTATCTATGCCCGTCCATATGACATGTTTACCTCTGAAGTGGACAGGGACAAATATCCAGATTGCGCCCAGCGTTATCGTTTTGCCCGTATTTACTTTGTAGATAGTTCTAATTTCCAGGTAGAAGAATAAAATGTCATAAAGAACGCCCGCAGGTCTATACCTGCGGGCGTTTGTCATAGCTACACCTTTGCCACCTGTTCGGCAGCTTACTACTGGAGGCAAGCCCTGTGGGCGTTCCTCACTTTGTATCCTCTTGTGCTCCTGCCCCATCGTCCACCTTTTCGCGCAGGGACTCAATGGCCTTCGTAAGCCAGGGCGGGATATCCGCCCCCAGCGCTCCGGCGTTCTCGATGATACTCCCCGTTTCTGTGAGGATATACCACACGATCACCAGCGGGCAGAAAAAGATCTCATATGTAAACGGCAGGCTGATACCCGGCATATGCTCCAGGATCATGCTGATCACCATGTCCAAGATACCGGCCACGATGACTGCCACCACCGACCCCAGCTTGTGCCAGATGCCATCTCTGGCGGCCTGGCTGGACCACTTCCCCGCTCGCAGCGCCGCGCAGGACCCAGTGGCATAGTCGATGGCCATGCAGGAGATCCATGCAATGACCAGCCAGCCAAACCAGCCCCACAGTGCGGTGAGGGCAGCGCAGAAGGCCGACAGCGCGGCCTTGAACGTATTCACATGCTCCATATCAGTCTTTCTCCTTCCGAAGATACTCCG
This sequence comes from Clostridium sp. J1101437_171009_A5, assembly GCF_015547905.1. Taxonomy (NCBI): domain Bacteria; kingdom Bacillati; phylum Bacillota; class Clostridia; order Eubacteriales; family Clostridiaceae; genus Clostridium; species Clostridium sp. J1101437_171009_A5. The sequence goes on along the minus strand of NZ_JADMVY010000004.1, from coordinate 190,258 downwards.
CCATGGCGTGGATCAAGCACACCACATTGGCGTCTGCATAGCCGCTGCCGGTCTTCCAGTAGGCGGGAGAACCGATGATCCCGGCCTGGGCCAGCGTCTCCACGTCGGTGTCCAAGTTGGACACATTGGGCTCCTCCCCTTTGCACAGCTTCAGGAACTCCTCCCAGCCACCGGGCGTGTTCCGGATCGTCCGGGGGCAGTCCTTGCCGTTCCAATGGTGGTGCTGCACTACCCGCTCCAGGGGGATACTGTGCTCTGTCATCAGGAGGCGCGCCAAGGCGGCGGCGTTCTGCTTTGCCTTCTCAAAGTCACCGCCCTGATTCACGCAGATCTCCACGCCGATGCTCTTGGTGTTGCCGGGGCCCTTGGCTCCGTCCCCGGCGTGATAGGCCGCTTCGGTATCCGGCAGGTGCTGGACGATGGCGTGGTCATCCACCGTGTAGTGCCAGCTCACCAGGGCGTTGGCGGCAGCGTCGCCCTTCAGGTAGGAAGCATGGGCCGCCGCGTCCGCCCCCCGGGCTGCGTTCCCGGTCTCGTGAATCGTGAGGTAGCTGCACGGGTTGAAGCCGCCGGGGCGGTTCTTCCGGCCCTGGGGGATGTAGTCGGTCTGGATGGCAATGCCGTTGTCAGTGGTCCGCTGAGGGGCCTTTACCGGCTCCAGGTAGTCCAAGGAAACCCAGCCCTTGTCTGTTCTCCCCCAGTCGTCCCGCTCCTCCAGAATGGTAACCACCGTGCCGCAGGGATAGGCTCCCGTCTTTCCATAGCCCGTACCCGGGCCGCTGCGGATGTTGACGCCGATGGACGGCGTGACCGTGTACTGTTTGCTCATGGTTTCCTCCTTATCTCCGTCCGGTTTCTCGCCATCGCTCCGGCGGAAGATGAGCAGCCAGGAGCGGCAGATCCGTTTCTGGCTGGGGGTCACCTCCAGGCCCGGACCAAGGGTGCCCTGAGAGGACCAGGACCCGTCCCACCGGAGGATACTGGCGCATCCCCGCGCCCGAAGGGCAGCCTCCAGGGCGTCCGTGGTCTCCGGCGTGTCCTTGGAGCAAAGAAGGACCACAACCGTACCGTCCGCCTTTACGCCGGTATATGTCCAGCCATTGCGCCCGCCGTCCTTGTCCGTGTACCGACGGCCGTTGATATCCACCGGTGGGCAGCCGATGGCGTAGTCGTAGACGGCATAATCCTCGTTGTCGACCGTCAAAAGGCCGTCCTTGTCAATGAGTAAACCGTACTCGTGCCAGTTCACACCATGCACCCACTCACCGGCGATCATCAGGGCCGCCCGGTGCTGGTATGTAATGAGGTCGAAGTAGGACAGATTGATGATGGCGTAGCACCCGGTTTCCTTCTGGATCTGCTGCCACGTCAGACGCCTGGTGTTGTCGTACAACCTGAATTTGTATTTATTCTGCTGGTACTCAGCGATCTTATAGCTCATACAGAAACAGCCTCCCACCAATCAGGATACTCGGAAGGGGTATAGACATTGTTATCATGCAAAGAACGATACAACGTGTCTCCCCACCATCCGAGTTCATTTTCGCTGAATGCAAGCCCCACTGTGATTTGGTTGGGGATAATTCGAATACCGTCTCGATAAAGCACATCTTCCCAAAGAGTAGGGGCATTGTCAGGGTTCTGGTCCTCTCTGTCCCAAAGGTCAGATGCAGCACGTTTGATTGTACCTCCCCAGTTGATTCTGGTCCCGTTCTTGATAAGTGAACCGTCGTACTGCATTCTTTGGAGAACATCCGGCGCAGTAGATAATGTCTTATCATCCAGAGAGGTTGCGCCCTGAACGACAAGAGATCGAAACGCTTTTGCTTCTTTCTCGGTCATACAGCACCACCTCCTGTAATGATCTCCAATGCCTCTTCTGCGGTCAGCTCCCTGTCAGGTACTTTTTCGTCTGTCTCGGTATAGGTGCGTCCTGATTCAGCAGGGTCAATCGCTTCGGAGTAAACCACACCTGTACCATCCTGGCGAATCATGTGACCAGTATCAGAGAAGGTTCGCATCAGCTTACGACCGTTGTTTTCAAAAATTTCAGTCTGAATCATCAGGTTCCCTCCTCTCGCATCTGGTCGGCATAGGTAGACCAGTTTGTGGCAGTCTGATATGCTTCAAGACTTCCGACCGGAACATAGATAATGCAGTCTGGATTGATACCGCTCAGTGCATCAATATGGGTAAGTTGAGGAGGCGTTTCAGAAAAAAGATGGTATTCTTTTATTCCGCGGCAAGACTTGAACGCCGTGTTTTTAATCGTAGTAACGCTTGCTGGAATAATAACAGAAGTAATCGAATAACAACTCTGAAATACACCAGACTCAATGTCAACAACGGTATTTGGGATACTAACGAGAGATAGAGAACGACACTCTTGAAACGCACTCTGCTCAATAGAAGTAACACTTACTGGAATTATAACGGAAGTAAGTGAATAGCAATACCGAAAAGAACCTGATTCAATTCTAATAACACTATCCGAAATAAAAACAGAGTCAAGAGAAAAGCAGTATTGGAATGAATAGCTTCCAATAGCGGTAACTTTACGACCAATTATGGCTCGTTTAAGCATCCCACCATATCCACTATTTTTACTGCCTATACCGCCAACCACGCACTTATAAACATCACCGTCTCCTAATCCTAATTCACACCCTTCTGCTGGGTCAAGGCTGATAGCATAATCACCGGCCTGCTGGTAGGTATGGGTGGTGTTTACTTTTCCAGTACCGGGGATTGTTTCTGGTTCACTCCCGTCTCCCCAATCAATAGTGACTCCATTCTCTACTGTCTGCTGGATATAGAGTGGTACTTCATTACGTGCAGGAGGACGATCAGGCATAGCATTGGGAGGGATAGTAATATACAGGCGAGTCTTACCATCATCAGGAGGTTCTGGTTCACCACCACCTCCACCAGTAGCTGTGACCAAAATATCACGGTCACAGTACTTACCAGCAGTCAGCAGTCTTTTTGACGTACCACCGTCTACGGTGATCTCAATGTCAGCCATCTTGCACCTCCCCATTATAGACCGGAAGAGCTGCAATCACAGCTTGCACCATTTCCTGCTTATCCGCTTCGGTGTAGTAATCAACACCCCTTACCGGAGTTTTACCATCTGCACCAGCAGGACCAGCGGGTCCTTGCTCTCCGGTATCGCCTTTCGGTCCAGCAGGCCCTTGTTCTCCTGCCGGACCCTGAGCACCGGGCTCTCCCGTGTCTCCCTTTGGCCCAGCAGGGCCTTGGGCACCAGTATCACCTTTCAGACCCTGCTCACCGGGAGGGCCTTGTGCTCCGTCTGCTCCTGCCGGGCCTTGTGGTCCCTGTTCGCCAGCAGGACCTTGCGCACCATCTTTGCCGGCGGGTCCCTGTGGGCCCGTATCACCGGTGTCGCCCTTTGGTCCCTGCGGTCCAGTGTCGCCGGTATCACCCTTTTCGCCTCGGGGGAGAGTTACATCCACCGGAGCCACGGAGTCCATATCGTCCTTGGACGGCGTGAACGACACACGCATGGTAGTTTCATCAGTCTGCTCTACTGACGGCGTGTAGTACCCTCCGTCGCTTCCGGCCCCACCGCCTTCCGGCAGCGGGAGCTCGGACTGCTCGTATTGGTCAGACTCTGTATTCCAGAGCATCCAGAATCCAGATTCACCAGGGATGGGAGGGTGCTGGTTGAGTTCGTAGATCCTCTCCTCCATCTGGTGGAATTCAGACGGAAGGACAGGCGGATACTGCGAGGCGGCATTGATGGAATGGATCACCTTGAGCGTAAACGTATTCGATTTCTTTTTTGCGCCCTCTCCATTGACGCCAACCACCTGACACCTTATGGTGCCTTCCGGCAGTCCAAAAGATTCCAGAATTTCGACTTTCAGGCTGCCATCAGATTTTGTGAGCTCCAATATATTAGAGTAAGCCATGGAGGCAGCTATCTCTAATGTATAGGTGCTGAAGCTCGAGTAGTCGCCGTCCAGTAAAGCGATCTCTATGCAGGAAACTCTATTTTCTCCGGAGTACCCAACTTTCCGGTCTTCAAATGGTACGTTAACGGTCCAGTCTGAGATCGTGATCATATTTTACTCAGCCGCCTCCCACGCCGCCGGATAGTCCTCCGGTCTGAAATTGGTGTTCAGCGGGATATATGCAATCCGTTTGCCCACGCTACCACCTCCAAACATAATGCGGGCGTTCCCCGCCCTCAACGGCCCATCGGGTCCAGTCGAACACCGGGATAAATATCAGGCACAGTCCCCACCAGAGAGCCGAGAACTGGGGGCAGATCTGTCCCCATAGGTTGAACGCCATGCCGGAGTAGTCCCACACATCCATCTCCAGCCAGAGGTTGAGGACGATCCCGGACATCAGCTCTGCCACCGTGACCAGCGCAGCGCAGACCGCCGCCTGGAACCACAGTGGGCATGCCCAGGGCAGCTCCGCTCCCGCCCGTTCCACGGGGATGGTAAGCAGGATGGCCACCACCAACATGGCCCAGCTGATCCGCTCCGGATGGCCCGTGATAGTTTTAAATGTCACCTCCAGGAGAAAATACAAGGTCCCTCCGAAAAACCACAGGAGCACGGAAAGGACTCTCTTACTCCACCGTGTCATAGTCCACCTCGATCTGCTCCAGCTCCTCCAGCGTCTTGGCGGCCAGAATCTCCACCTCTTTTTTCTGCTGGTAGCTCACCAGGGCGGTGACTCTGGCATCGATGGCGAACGCCAGCGCAGAAATCTCCTCCAGCGTCCAAGAGGTACACTCCTCTCCTGTTGCATTCCAGGTCAGGTCATAGGGAGTAGAGGTCTGGGCCGCCAACACCGCGGAGAGGATCTTACTGGTGAGCTGTTGCTGCTTCTCCCGGGTGATACTGTACGGATTCCCGTCCGTCCAGGTGATAGGATGAGACGCAAGATAGGATTCCAGATCGGACTTGGACTGAACCACTCTAGCTTTCTTCGCCTTGGGAAGAGCATCCGGATCAGGTTTAGGCTTGACCTCATCCGGTATAGGCGCAGACTCCCAGCTCTGCGTCTTTTCATCCCACCTGCAAGGGATCGGAAATGTCTCCGCCTCCTCTTGCCTGTTCAGAATGAGTTCATTCTCAGCAGGAGAATAATTATCATCGCATTGCTCAATGCAATAATAAACGCCATTAAACGAAACCGCTTTGTACTTCACACAACTCCCCTACCCTTCGTTTTTGCCATATAGTTTCACCCTCATGCTGACACTCATTGAGCCTGCGATTGAAATCGTAAATTTGTAGTTTGACCCATCAAAAACAACTTCGGAAAAACTTTGAGTAGAGCTGCTTAAAGGAAGTGTTTCCGTGCCCGATATAATATAACTTCTTTCAATGGTGTTTTGTAAAGTAACGTTGATAGCACTTTGATTTGACTGAAAAACACATTTACTTGCGACTGTAATTCCCTCATCTGAAGCATTATAGTCGATAATAATCAATTCGGAATTTCCGCCTTCTAATGAAACCGATCCACCTTGACGTGATTGAAAGCTTTGAATATCAAAAACCATTTTAATGGTGTCATATCCGATAGATGACGCCAGATTATAAGATCCTCCAGACGAAATGGGTATTGATCCTATAAGCGTCCATGCTTTTTCAGCTCCTATCTGCTGAATGGTCACGCCGTGGGGGTTGCCTTTATTCGCTACATGAGAATTCAGAGCCTGTTGTACTGCGGCGCCCGTCCCTGCCGGGTCAGCCCCCACCTGCTGGGCTGTCACGCCATGGGGATTGGAGCGATTCCCGGCATGGGCGGCCAGACCTTCCTGCAAATCCTCTGTTGTCGACCGGACCGCCCCGAGGCTGTTGTGGAAGATTGCCATGAGACTGGGGTTTCCCTCCACCGCCTCTCTCTGCTCCTCGTCCATGGGAAAACCAAGCGTATAGAGCCAGAGCACATATGGGAGGTTTTCGTTGTCCGGCGGGTAATAGGCCGGCTGCCCCATGTAGGTTAGGAAGGTCCTCGTGTCTGTCAGCGTTACCCGGTGCCCTCCCGAGGCGGGTTCCAGGTGAGCGCCGGCCAGCTCCAGATCGCAGATATCCTCCGTGCTCACCAGCTCCCCTGTGATGGCCAGCAGCTGAAAGTTCCGCACCTCCAGGCTTTTGTTCATCCGGACTACGATCTTGCAGTCCTCAGAGACCTTCACCGTCTCCGTACCATCAAATACCGCAGCGCGCCCCCGGATATAGACCGCTCCGGCGCCGATCCGGAGCGTGGTGCCCTCTCCGCCCTGCACCGTAACCTTGCAGGCGTCCGAGTCGGCGCCTGCCATGACGCCCTTCTCTGAGAAAAAGGGTGCGAAGAATGCGGCATGGTCATCTGCGTCATATTCCCGGTCGTAGCCGCTGGGATACGTCCCCAGATCGCTTGTTTTGACGGCGTTAAAAAAGTAACTCTTGATAAGTCATACCCCCTGTCTGATCTGTCGCCGCAGCCGCCCGAACACATTGAGGGGCGCCGTGCCAAAGGTGGCCGTCCGCTGGACACCGGAACTGCTCCAAACCGTCTGCATCTCGGTGAGTCTGGGGTGCATCTCCACACCCCAGGCGAGGTTCCGGCATGTTACCAGGTCTCCAAGGCGGTAGTCCCGGCCGTACACATACCGCCCATCCAGGATCTCACAGGTAAAGGACTCGGCCACCCGGTAGCCCTCCGCCTCGATGAGCGCCTGGCGCTTCAGCTCCTCGTATTCGTTCCCGGCCTCCGGCGTGTCCACCGAAACCGAGAGATGAACCTCCCTCCGCCGAATGCCCACCGGCTCCTCTTCCCCTTCCCGCACATAGGAGACGGTAAGGGTCTCGTCCGCAAACTCCGAGCCGGCCATGGTGGTATAGAAGAGATTCCGGGCGTCTGTGGAGGCAAACGCATAGTTCTGGGCCTGGGCAGTCCTTCGCTGGATGTCAAAAATGACCCGGATACGTTCGCTCTGGTTGGCCGTGTGGTCCACCCCCTCTACCACGTCGAACACGAAGGCGTGGCGCGCCAGGTCCGGCGTGATATCGTACCCCAGTCCAGATGCTTCGCCCAGGGCGGAGAGCACGTCGGCCACCACCTCATGTCGGCTCATGTATTTGTCGTCCGGCACGCCCCGCCCCCGGTCCTCCGCCACCTCAAGCCCCCACACCTTCCGGGCGGGTAAGTTGGGGGCGGCCAGGTTGGCCGAGACATAGTGCTTCATACATGTCTCCGTGGGGCCGGTGACAGGGTCGTACCCCTGGGCCCCCGTGATCTCCGTGGCAGCGGGTGGGATGGTGATGCGGTCCATGGTCAGCCCCTTGAGCTGCCGCCCCTGGACAGTGCATGTCTGCCCCTCTGCCCCGGTGGCCAGCGCCAGATCGTCAATGATGCCCCAAAACGATCCGTCCACCAGCACCAGACGCCCGGCAGTAAGCCGGTCCGCGTGCCGGGCCTCGACGGGGACCTCGATGGTGAAGTACCCTGGCGTCCACAGCCGCTCCACCAGCGTGATCCCCGTAGCCCGGGTGCAGCGTCCCACGGAGCGGAAGGTGGGCGTCCCCTCCTCCGGAGGCACAAAGATCCGGATCTCTACCGGCATATCCATCTCCCCTTTCCCTAAATTCCCAGGCTTGGAACTCTCCACCGGATATACGACACCGGTGTGTCCTCGGGCACGTCGTTTTTGACCGCCAGCTCATTGGCCCCAGGCGTCAGGGCCCATGGCGTGGAGTCCAGGCTCATCCAGTGGGAAACGTCCTCCTTGCGCTGGTATACCCCGGACGCATCCCGTTCCCAGAGCCAGGCCGTCACATCCTCCATACCGATGACCAGCTTCTGCCCCTCTTCAATTGGGTGCTCGATGGTCACCTGTTCCCCGGTGTCCAACTTGGACACCGTCACATACTGTCCCGTGGAGAACACCTCTACCACGGGGTAGATATCCACGTCGGTGGGATTCACGATGGAAGCAAAGGGGCTGAACGTCCCCATCGGACTCCGGACCGGAGACCAGGGGAAATGCCAGAGTTTTTGGATCACTCCAATCGCCTCCACATGCTCTTCGGCGCTCTCCCAGTAGGGAGAATCTGCCACAAAGGTGATATCCACCGTGGAGAAGGTCCCCACCGGGTCGGAAATGGTGGGTGTGGCCTGTGGCCTGCACCTTACCTGGACCGCCTCGTCCTCCTTGTAGTAGGTCAGAATACCCCAGGCATTGGGCGCAAAGGTCTGGGCCAGCCAGGCCCGGGCACGGTCATAAGCCGCCCGTGCCGGATGTGCCGCATTCCCGTAGACCAGCATGGAGCCGGTCAAGTTGATGGTCCGTGCATCCAGAGCCACGTGATAGGTGGTCACGCCGTCCTGGCGCGGAGCTCGGACCGTCTCGGCTGTAGCACCGAGGTCCGATGTAAGCCCCCGGAAGTAGTAGGGGCCCGGCCGCTCATAGGGCCCGCCCCCCTCAAAGGTGCAGACCCGGCCGCTGTCCGATACCCAGGAAACATATCTCATCCGTCCTACCTCCTATCGTCCCAGCTCGTCCAGCGCTTTCCGGACGGTACGGGCCACCTGGCCCTCAGTCATGCCTCCGGTCACGTTGTAGGTGAGGGTGGCCGTGCGGCTGTTGTTGATATGGTTTGTGGTCATCACCTTGTGGATGGCCGCGATGCCGGAGGTCACAGCCCCCAGGATCCCCCCCAGCCCGTCCAGGTCCAGGCCGCCGGAGGAGGCCGCCCCGCCGGTTCTGGCCGTGGAACGGCCTCCAGGCTCCGTCTGGCTCTTGCTGGCCTCATACTGGGCCTGGAGCTCCGCCACCCGGCGCTCATATTCCTCCCTGGCGTCCGCCAAACGCCGCTCGTATTCTGCCTCCAGACGTTCCAGGCTGGCCTGGTAAGCGGCCTCCATCTGCTCCACCTTGGCGTCGTAATCGGCTTCCAGCTTGGCAAGCGCCGCCTCGTAATCGGCCTTTGCGGCTTCCTTGGCCGCGTCGGCTGCCTCCTCAGCTGCCTCGATCTGGTCTCGGATCTCTTCCTTTTCCTGCTCTTTTTCCCGCTCAAAGAGGGTGTCCTCCTTATCCTGGATGGCCTTGTCCAGCTCCTTCTGGAGCCGGGCCACCTCCTTCTCCCACTCCAGGCGTTCCTCCTCATCACGGGCATAGGCAAGCTGGGCCTGGGCGGCCTCCAGGCGCTTTTTCGCCTTGGCAATGGCGTCGTCCTGCTTTTCGTCCTCCCGGAGCTCCCTTCGGGCCTGGAGTTCGGCGTCGATCCCCTCCAGCACCGCGTTGAGCCGCTCCTTTTCCGCCTCCAGTTCTGCCTCGATGAGCGCGGTCTTCTCCTCATAGGCCGATTTCAGGGCGTCTTTCTCCGCCTCGTAGGCCTCCTTGGCGGCCTCTTTGGCCTCTTCATAGTGCTCCTTCAGGAGATCTTTCTGCTCCTCCAGCTCTCTCTGGATAGCCTCGGTCTCAGCATCGTAGGACTCCTTTGCCGCGTCCAGCCGCTCGTTGAACTGGTCCTCCAGCGCCTCCAGCTGCTTTTCACGCTGCTCCTTTTGCCACTCGTAGAGTGCAACCGTCGCTTTCTGCCAGGCATCCGAGTTCTCCTCCAGGTAGTAATCCCTGAGCTCGCCCATCATGCGATAATAATCCTCTTCGCGGATCAGGTCCAAATCCAGAAAATATTGGAGGTCCGCAAGCTGATCCTCATAGGATTCCTCTTTGAGTTCCCGTGCCTTTTCCTGCTCCGCCTGAACGGCAGCGATCCATTCCTCACTCCCCTTGGTCAGGTGATCCATGCGGGCCTGCTGCATTCCCTGAAGATACTCCTGCCAGGTGATCTCCTCGGCGTCCAGGGCCTCCTGGAGGGCCTGAAGATCCCGCTCATAGGCACCGGCCTGCCACGTGTGGAGCTCTTCCTCCAGCTTCCAGCGCTCATCCTGGTTGGCTCCCAAGTACCTGGCCCCCAGTTCGGCTTTGCGCTGGTAGTACTCCTCCTCGCTCAGGAGGTCCATGGCCCGCAGGTGATCCAGCTCCTTCACAGCCGCCTGGTAGGCTTCCAGGTCTTGCTCTGCCGGAGTCTTCTCTTTTTTGGCAGTCGAGGACTTGGAAGAAGTCTTTTTCCCAGAGGTACTGCTCTGCCGAACATAGCTGGCACTGATACGGTCAAAATTCTCCAGAGCTTTCCCCGCGCTCTCCAACTCCTGCGCCGCCTTGCGGTATTCGTTGGCCTTGGCGTAATAACCGGCTCCCTCCGCCTCGTTCTCCGCATTCGCCCCCATACTCTGATACAGATTGGCCAGGGCTTCAAGCTGCCCTTGCACCGAAAGTGTGGTGGCATTGATGGCCTCGATTTTTTTCTCTTCCGCCACCACAATGGCATCTGCCGCGCTCTGAGCCTCATTGAATGCCAAGGCATACTCCGCCCGTTGGGTATCCATGTAGTCCTTCAGCGCTCCGTCCGCAAGCTGGTATCCATCCGCCGTTTCAATAAGGTAGGGATAGAGCTGCGGATACTTCTCCAAAAGCTCTGCAACGGTATTCAGTTCCAGATAGCCCGTCTCGCTCTGCTCCTTCTGCGCCTGAGCCAGCAGATCGTAAGCGCCTTGGGTCTCTGAGAGCACGCCGCTCAGTTCCTTGAGCTTGGCGGCAGCCTGTTCTGCCACACTTCCGGCCCCGTCCATTGTGGACACGGTTTCTTCCGCCGTGGCGTTGTATTTCCCGTAAATCCCCTCCAGACGATCCATCTCGGCCTCGTTGGCCTCGTACTGCTCCGTCAGCTCCTCTACGCGCTTGCGCGCTTTTTGGAGCGCCGTGGAGGTAGAGATCGAGATACCCTCATAATCTCCCATCCTGCTCGTGGTCTCTTCCAGTACCGCATCGAACTTGGTCTGGGCTTCCGCGAGCTCACGATTGGCCTCGGTCAGCTCCTCCTCCAGCGAGAGCTGGTCCTTCTGGATCTCCACCATATCCTTTACGGCCTGTTCCGCCAATGCCTGCTCGGCCTGGGCCTCTACCAGCGCCCGGATGGCCTCCGTGGTCATGTTGAGGCTGTCTGCCTGTGCGTCGTAGGCCAGGGAAAGACTGGGGACCGCCTCGTTGAGCTGTTCCACCAGTTCCAGCATGGTGGCCTTCTGGGTGGCGGATTTATCCTCTGCCTCAGAAAGCGTCTCCAGCGCCGTGACCATGGACAAAAGGTCGTCCTGCTCGGCCTGGAGCTCTTCCCTTTCTTCTTCCCGGGATTTCCGGTTTTTCTCCACACTCTCTGCCAGGGCATCCCCTGCATCCGCAGTCAGTCCATATGTCACCGCCAAGGAGGCCAGAACGGATGCCAGCGTCCCCGCAACAGTGATTGCCGCACCGATCGCGTTGGCGCTCATAGCCACGTTCAGGGCGGTCTGACCTGCCGCAGCGGCTGCCTGGGCCGTACGGAGTGCCCCGTACACCTCCACCCCTTTGCTGATAGCACCAGTCAAGCCGCCCATTACACTCTGGGCCGGGCCCAGCGTTGCCAGGAAAAGCCCGGTCTGGACAACTGCTCTTCGGGTTCCCTCGTCTAGATCTCCAAAGTTCTGAATGAGTTCTGCGAGCTGCTGAATCAAAGGCGTGATAATGGGAAGGAGCTCCTCCCCGGCTGCGGCGCCGGCCTCTTTCAGGCTTTCCTTCAGGATACGAAGCTGGTTCGATGTTCCGTCCGAGGTTCGGGCAAAATCCCCCTGGGCGTTCTTCGTGGCATCCATTACATACTGATACCGCAGCATGACCTGCTGAGCCTGGTCCATCTCGGTATAGGCCGTCTGGTAACCTGCCGCCAGTGCATAGGCCTCCAACTGTGTCTGGGTCATTACCACGCCCAGCTCCTTGAGGCTTTCTGTCTCACCGGTGAAAATACCCTTGAGCGCAGTGTTTACCTGTTCGATATTCTCATTCTTGAAAGAGGAGAGGTCGCCCGCCAGATTTACCAGCGTCATAGACAGTGCGGAAGCTTCTTTTTGGCTCAGGCCCATGGAGGTGGCCATATCGCCGTAAAGGGCCGCCATATCCAGCGCAGTCCCCTTAGCCAGCCCGATGGAGCTCAGTGTGGTGTCCGACCATCGCTTCACACTCTCTGAAGCATCCCCAAAGGCCACATCTACCTTGTTGATAGACTCGGCCATGTCGCTGGCGAAGGTAATGCCCGCCGCGCCGGCTGCTGCCAGCGGGAGCGTCACATACCGGGTCATGGTGCTCCCCATTGCCTTCAGGTTCCCTGCCGCTGAGCTCAGACCCTGATTGATCTGGTCCAGGCGGATCTGATTGATCCTCTGCAATGCCTGCCGAGCCTCTTCGGCGGCTTCCTCCGCCTCGGTTAGCTCCTTTTCCAGCCTCTGGTACTCAGCCGAAGTTTTGTCCGTCCCCGCCTCGTCCAGTGCGGCCAGCTTCTGCCGCAAGAGTTCCGCCTTCTGCTCTGTTTGGGAAATCGCACGCTGTGCCAGCTCCTGGGCCTCGTCAAACTGCTTTGCGTTCCACTTCCGCTCCAGCTTGGCACGTACGCGGTCCAGCTTCGCTCCCGTGGTTTCCAAGCCCGCGCTCACATCTTCCAGTTCGCCGGTTAAGAGATCAATCTTGGATTGTTCACTGGCACGGCTGACCTCTTTTAACTGCTCCCTCGCCCTCTGCGCGGCCACTTCAACATAGCTCAACTCCCGTCGGAGCGCCTCATACTGTGCCCGTTGCGTCTCACTAAAGCTTCCCGGGTCTCCCATCGCAGCGAGTCCCTTTCGGAGCACCTCCGCCTTCCGCTCGGTCTCCTCCAGCGCCCGGCGCGCCAATTCCTGCGCCCGCTGAAATTTTGAGGGGTCCCACTCCAGCTTTAGGCTGTTGCGCAATGTGTCCAGTTCCGACTGCGTCGTCCGGATTGCTCGGTTTGCAGAGTCTAGCGCAGTTTTCAGTTTTGTGGCATTGCCACCAATCTCAATCTCAATGCCTTTTGTATATCTGGAGCTTACCGCCATTCTCTATTTCCCTCTTTCACAGCCGCGCAAGCAGCTCCTCCATGATTTGGTCAATCTCTTCATTAAGCGAGACGCGTATGTGCTGCCTCGCATCCATTCGAACGCCCCCGTCATTGTTGCGCGTCCCATATTCCAAAATAAAGGTAAGGTCCGGCTTGGACGCATTATAGATTACCTTTACCTTTTCATGATTCCTGGTTTCAGTCCGCACCCGCCAGCCTGAAGCATAGATTCCGGTGTCCTTTGGGCTACGCTCCTTCAGCTTTTCTTTCAGCTCCAAAGCCCTATTCTGAATGATTTCATCCAGCGTTAACTCTGCTTTCATCGCTTCTTTTTCACATAGATCCGCAAGATAGATTTCAAATTCCTCAATAGGGATCGGTCCCACTATACTCCACCACCTTCTTCAACATACAGAAACCCCCGCCTTGTCTCAACTTGACAAAGCGGGGGCAGATGGTATAATTAAGAGTAGAAGGGCGCTGTTGCAACGGTTGGCCCAGAAGTCACAACATAGGTTTATCTACGTTGACCGCTTAGGGTACCAGCCTGAGCGGTCAACACGCTTTTGGGCTCATGTAAGTCATCATCACAAAGATGACAACAAAGCAAATCAAAAGCCGGAAGGCTTTCCGTCCCATCAGCCTCACCCCCTCTCACAAGGGAGTGGCCAACCGCTATACAACAGCGCCGCGGATATTATACCTTCAAGGCGCCGTCCTTGTCAAATTTTGCCGCCCAGCCCGGGCGGCCTTTTTCTTTGCCCGGGGATATAACTGCGCCATCTCTTTGGCCGTCAGCTTGCGGTAGCTCTTGCGCTCCGGATCCTGGAGAGCCACCAGCCGCCGCACCACGCCAACCAGATGGAGGAGGGGCAGCTCATAGAGCAGACCCAGATCCACCCGGGCCAGCGTCAGCGACGCCAGAAGGCGATACTCGTCAAACGGCTCGTTTGCGGACTCCTCTCCATCCTCCCAGCCGTCCAGGGCATGGTCTGCCTCCAACAGGGCATCTCGGGCCCGGAGCCCTTTGGTGAGGAAGTTTCCGTCCTTTCGGGCTTGCCGGGCTAAAACGAGCAGTTCCGGCCGCTCCGCCGCCGGAATCATCCGGTGGCACATCCGCAGAAGAACTCCCTCCAACTGTTTTGTAGTCATCGGACGCCGCAGGGCCTCAACGATGCTCTCTCCGTAGGCCGCCCGATACCGGATAGCCGAGATGGCTGCGGGGTCCAGCCGGTACCGGACCCCGCCCAGTTCCATCTCCATCCCGATCAGGGGCCGTCCGCCGCCGCCACCTTGGGCACCGGGACGGTTTTACCAAAATTAGCATAGCCCTCGTCGTCATAGCGGCAGGTGTAGAGATATGCCTTCCGGCCCACACCGCGCTCATCCAGGTACTCTCCGGTCCCCTCCGCGTCCATCAGCGTATCGCCGTAGGCCCGGAACGGATAGGTATACGATCCGAACTCCAGAGAGTTCTTGTCTGTGGTATGGGTGGCAGCCCCCTTGCCCAGCTCCACATTGAACATCCACACCTTGACAACAGACTGCTTACCATCCTCGTCGTTCTCCAGATACTCGTAGTAGAGCGCGCCGCGGAGATAGCTCACGATATTGGTGGTGATAAGGCCGGTTGCTCCCTCCAGGGCAAAGCCCGCAGCCTTCTCCACCTCCGGATCGGCAGCGGTGGTGCCGATCTCGCCTTCATAGCCGGTGTCGTTGGGAATACGGCACACCAGACGGTTGTCCGCATACTGCTCTGCCGCCTCCAACAGTGCAGAGGGGTTGATGCTCTGGGCATACTTCATGTCCAGGAGGGTAGAGGCATATCCCTCCGCCTCCTTCGGTGCGAATTTCATGTTTTGGATTCCGTGGTATCCGGCCGCCTTACTGCGTGTCTTTCCTGCCATTACAGATCATCCTTTCCTATGAGTGTCTCGCACTCAAATACCTTGTGTTGGGTCTCTTCATCGGTGGCGTCTACCACCTCTGGCCAGGTCATTCCGGCTCCGGCCAGAGCCTGCGCCACCTTGCTGCGGATTGCCAGGCTGTTCTCCTTCAGGGGTAGATACAGGTGGATCTGGACCAGTGCCCGGTACCATATGGGCCGGTTGTCCGCTGCCTGGGTTGGGAGAAGATCATAGTTAAATACCAGACAGCGGGGGCGGTGCTGAGTGTCTACGTCAGGCACCACCGGGAGTCCAAGAGGTTCAAGTGCCCCAATTAGCCGCTGATTCAGGGTCATTTTGCCGCCGCCATCCTTTCCACTTTGATCTCCAGCCAGACGTGC
Source organism: Clostridium sp. J1101437_171009_A5 (assembly GCF_015547905.1). Classification (NCBI taxonomy): domain Bacteria; kingdom Bacillati; phylum Bacillota; class Clostridia; order Eubacteriales; family Clostridiaceae; genus Clostridium; species Clostridium sp. J1101437_171009_A5. The sequence goes on along the minus strand of NZ_JADMVY010000004.1, from coordinate 174,991 downwards.
CGGTCCTCCACATCATTCAGTGAGATCACCTCATAGGGGTGTGGGTCCCGGCCCCGGTAGACGATGCAGGTACTGGTGATTTTGGAGTTAAACCGGAGGGTGAGCGTAGCAGGCTCCCTTACCCCAGCCTGGCGTGCAGTGTAAACCTCGCTTCCCCACGCGTTGGTCCATTTGCACATCCGGAAGGCGCCTTCCCCCAGGATATTGACTCGCTCCGTGGCCTCGTATCCGTCCATATCCTGCTCGATCTCGCCCTTCTCATCCCGCGGAAAGTCAAAGAACATCACCCGAGTCCGCAGCTCTCCTGCCCTTGCGCTTCTCGCCACTCCCTCACCCCCCCGATGTGTCCAAGTCGGACACCGGCTCCGTCAGCTTCAGCTGGACGATGAGCCGACGGAAAGCCGGGTTGTCCTCCACAATAGTCCCCGTGATGGTGGCGTCCCGCAGGTCGAAATCCCGCAGCACCATAAAATTGACTGCCAGGTCGTACTGGGCCCGCCGGCTCGTGCCAGCCGGCGGCTCCGAGACCCCGGCGTTCTCCAGGTACCCCACTGCCGCATCATAGAGCCCCTCCAGGGTGAGGAGCTCCTCCTCGGTCGGCTCCTCCACCCTGCAATAGGCCAGGAGAGATTTCATCCGTTCATCGCTGATCGACATCATTTTGCTAGAGTCCAGCCATTGGCGGCGGGCAGATACAGGTTGCGCCCCGCCGCAGCCACGCCGCACAGGACTGCAGCGTCCCCGTTGTGCTGGAATTTCAGGCCGATGTAGCGGGGATTGGCGGGATCCACCTGGTAGCTCACCACAATCGTCTGAGGATCCGTTCCCACGCTGTCGGAAAACTCCACCGCATCGCCAATGGCTTTGGCGCTTGCGCCGGTGGTCTGATCAGAGCCCATTACCGTCACCGTTACCTTCTTGCCCGCACCCAAGGCTACGGTGGAGACCAAAAATGCGACCTCCCCAGCGCCGGAGGTGTCAACAAAGGTGGTGGTTTTATCCGTGGTTTTTTCCACGGACTGGGGCGCAAACACATTGACAAAGGCCAGCTCTTCAAAAATACGCTTCACAGTAGCTCCTCCTTACTTTCGGTCGGCCAGCGCCACAAAGGGGCTGCGGAGTTTGGTGCTGTTCTTGATCTTCAGGGGGCTGTTTACCTTGGGTGCGCCGTTGCAGCGGAACACCACGCGGAAGCAGTTCTGGTCAGTCAGGAACTCCACATGGATGGACCAGTCCTGCTTGACGGCTCCCTTGGTCAGCAGGATGTACTGGAAGGGATCCACCAGCATGATATCGCCCTTGGTGCCCAGAGCAGAGCAGCTGTCCTCAAAGAGGACCGGCTTGTGGAGCACCCGCTGGGTGTCGAAATTACCCAGACCACCCTCAGGCGTCCACAGGAATTTGGACTCATCCCCGCCCTTGATGACCAGCAGGGGCAGCTGCTCCTCCGCATCGGGATGCATCAGCCACACCAGCCGCTCGCGGCCGCGAGGCATAGACCGCGCCTGCATCTTCACCGCGTTATTGCCCACGAAAGTTCCGGCGGTCTGAGACGGCTCCTTATCTACCGTGATGAGGGCCTTGGAATTGATAAAGCCCAGGGGTTTGCCGGATCCATTGCCTGCAATCACAGCGTCCGTCAACAGGCGGTCACCGGCCAGGGCAAAGCCGGTGGAGGCAAAGCCGCTCATAAAAGCGGCGTCCTGCAACATTTCATCGGTGCAGTACAGGAAGCCCATCATCTTTTCCAGGTCCATCTTGATCTCCCGGAACTGAGGCTTGCTGGCGGCCACAGCGGCGCCCTCAGCTGCCCAGTACATCTGCACACCGCCGAACACGGACTGACTCACATCGGTCTCATCCGCGCTGATCCACCGCATGGAGTTGGCCGCGCTGGAACAGGTATAGCGGTCCAGACGGTTGAGCAGGGGGCTCATCTGCACCGCGCTCTCCAGAATTGCTCCAGCAAAATCCGTCTGAATCGCAAATCCGCCGTCCGCGCCGATCCCCTCGTTGGTCCCCAGTACTGCGTTGTTCACCTGCTGAAGCCGTTTGTCTTCAATGTGGTTCTTGCGGAAGTTGTAGATGGCGGCCAGCTGCTCACCAATAGAGGCGAAGGGCTTCTCCTCGCCGCCTCTCCCCTCCTTGGGGGTCTTATTCTTATCATGCAGGATACCGTCGTACACGGGATCGGCATTTTCCTGGCTCTGTCTGGCCAGTTTCTCCAGACTGCTGATCTGGTTGTTGATACCCTCCATCTGGTTGGTGATCTGGTCCACCTCATCATAGTTGCCCTCATCAGCCGCAGTCTGAGCTTTGGCCAGAAGCTGGCTCTTCTGCGCACGCAGGTCCGCGATCTTCTCCATGAAATCCATCGTATTTGCTCCTCTCAATCAAAAATTTGCAAGCGCCCGCAGCTTAGCCATGGCGCATTTTGCTCTTTCTCTGGCCTCGGTCTCCCTCCGCACATCTTCCATATGGTCCTGGTACCGTTGCCGCATGGCAGCCGTCAGCCGAATACGGCCCCCGGATGCCGCCACAAAGGCGGCAGGGTCCTCTTCTCCACCGGGCAGGCCCACGATCTCATCGATCAGGCCGTAGTCCAGGGCCTGGCTTGGGCTGATCCAGATGTTTTTGTCCATCAGGGCGATCAGCTCTTCCCGGCTCCTGGCGCTGCTTCTGGCGGAATAGACCTCCAGCACGCAGTCCCTGGCATTACGCAGGGCCTCCGCCGACCGGCGCATATCGTGATAGTCCCCCTCGGCCGCGCCGCTTGGATTGTGGTAGCACAGCAGCGCCCCCGGCTCACTCTGGATGGTCTTGCAGCCGGTTGCCGCCAACGTGGCCGCGCTGGCCCCATAGCCCTGGAAGAGGGCTGTGGTGTTCCCCTGGTAGCGGCGGAGCATGGAGCGGATCTCCGTGCCTACCGCCATATCTCCGCCGGGAGAATTGATCAGCAGTGTCACGTCCTCCCCGTTGGCGGCATCCAGTGCCGCCTGGATATCCATGGGCGCGGTAATGTCCCGGAAGCCCCACCAGCGGAGCACGTCGGCAGAATCGTTGTCCCACAGCTCGCCGCGCAGTGCGATATCAGGCATTTGTGTCCTCTCCTCTCAGTACGGACTCCAGAGAGCCCAGATTTTTTGTCACAAGGAACTGCTTCCCCAGCCCTCCCGGAACGGGGTTGAGCTCCTCCCTTGCCCGGCACTCGTCCGGATTCATCACAGAGTGCTCAATCAGCTTCACATAGAAATCCGCCCGCGTATTGGGATCTGCCCGGAGCAGCGCCTCCACCGTTCCGTGGATATAGACCCCGTCCCGTTTCTGATCGGGCGTGGGGAGTTTCCAGGAGTCCTCATTCTCGCACTGCACCACATAGGGCAGGAGCACATCGGTCACATAGTTGAGCCGCTGCTGGGCGTTGCTGTTGTAGCTCTCCTTGCCGGTCTGGAGCATATGCTTGGGCACTCCCGAGAACCGAGCCACCTCCTCCACAGAGAATTCCCGACTCTCGATAAACTGGCTATCCCTCTGATTGAGGCCCAGGGGTGTGTACTTCATATCGCGGTCCAGAACTGCCACTGCAAAGGCGTCGTCCGTCGCATAGGACTGGAACTCTGCCTTGACCTTGTCCCTGGTCTTCCGATCGGCGTCCGAGTCGATCTCCACAATGCCGGAAAGCCGCGCTCCGTTCTGGTAGAATTTCTTGCCATACCTCTGGGCCATGGCGTCCACTGCAATGGCCTCCCGGGCCAGATGCAGAAATCCGCGTCCGTGAATGCCGTCATAGGTCTCAAAGAACAGGAAGGACAGCTCATAGTTGGAAAACTTTTTTACCATGCCGTCCACATTGTACTGATACCAATACTGTCCCCCTTCGCGGTCTTTGAGGATGGAACAGCACTCTGTCGGCAGCGGCAACCGTTGGACTACACGCCCGGAGCTGTCGCGCCGGTTCCACACCGCTCCGAATCCGTGCCAAAAGGCGTTTGACATCAGCACCTTACGCAGCATGAACGGAGACATACAGTCGTTTGGCCGAACCTTCAGCATCGTGCGGAGCCGCTCGTCATTGTATGGGACTCTGGCATCCCCATCCTTCCGGTACGCACCGAATGGGATCAGGCCAAAGGAGTTGGTCAGGATGCGGTGGGCCGCTGCTACGGGAGACAGGTGCTCCGCGTTGCCCTGACTCCCCTCGATCGCCTCTCCGGCGGTAAAGACCCGTTTGAACCACGCCTGCACCTCTTCCCACCCAAGGGCCTGTTCCTCCATGGAAGCTCTCGGTGCCTGCACGGCTTTGCTCAAAATCACTTGTGCCGTCCTCCTCTCGACCGGGCTACAATCAGGGCATATGCCGCCAGGCATACACCAGCCGCCGCTAATCCAGCCGCCCGGCCGTACTGCTCGTAGGCCGCCGATACCAGGCACGCACCGGCGCCCATCAGAAGCAGGTCATCCAGATAGAGCGCGAAATACCCGGCAAACGACCGGGCAGTCTTCTGCAGCGTATCGAAAAATTTTTTCTGATGTTCCATTCTACAAACCCCAATCATCGGATTGAATGTGCTCGTTGATGTCACTTCTCACCGGCGTTCGCTTCACCAGCACCCGGGCCAGGGCATTCATGGCTGCCGCCACGGGGTCGATGCGCTCGGTGTCGTCCTTATGTCGCTTGGAGAGCTTGATATCCCCGTAGTTGTTCTGGATCTCGATGGCATTCTGGAGGCACCAGAGGGCCAGAGGGCTCTCCTCTATGACCACCCGCCCCTGGAGCAGCAGCTCCCGGAAGGTTTTCACGGCTAGATTCTGCCCGGCGCAGGTCTGGGCCACCTCCACGCAGAAGTCCTCCCGGTTCCGGTCCTCGTTCATGCGGATGGCCAGGTCCGTGGCGTTGTGGCCGTCATAGTCCACCTCGTCCACCTGCCAGTCATGCTCCCGCTCGCCTGCGCAGATCCAGTTGTAGACATAACTGTTGTCGGTGACGTCGCCGGGGGTGAGGGTGCAGTAGCCGCCCTGTGCCCAGGCCTTATAGGGCACCCGGTCGGTCTTTTCATGGCGGTCGGCGCCGTTCTCCGGCATAAAGCCGTGCAGCCTGAACGCGATGCGCCCGTCCGGCAGGTCAAACACCGCCGCCGCGCCGCTCAGGTCGATGCGCTTGCCCAAGTCAAAGCCGCAGTTGCAGCGCAGCCCGTCGGTAAGCGCGGCAAACTCCTCCCGGGGGACCATAGCCGTCCTGACTTTCGCCATGCAGTTCTCGTCCAGATAGCGGTTCACGCTGCCGGACTGCCACAGGCACATCCGGCGGGTCAGGAACTTGCGGATCTTGTTGGGGTCGTTGGAGGCGTAGGCCGCGTTATGCTCATCACGGATCTGCTTGAGCAGGATCTCACTGTACCGGCTCGGATACCGCAGGCACGGGTTTGGCTTGGCCCACAGCTTCTCGTCGTGTGGGTTGTCCCCCTCGTCCAGCTCCCGGATCATGATGAAATAACTCTCGTCAATGACCGTGGGATCTTCCAGCACGCGCTTGGCGTACAGCTCCTCCTCGTAGCAGGGCTTGCTCCCGGCATCGTCTCCTGCGGTGGTGATGACATCCAGCAGGGACTGCTCCCGCTTGCCGAAGGAGTTGGTTCCCAGGTCATAGATCTCCGAGTTGGGGTGGGCGTGGTACTCATCCACGATAAAATAGGTGGGCGCGCCTGAGTCCTTGTTCTTGGTGTCCTTGGACAGGGCCCGCATATACCCGCCCCGGGTCCGGTGTACGATCGGGTTGGAGCGCGGGACGATCAGCCGCTTGGCAATGTTGGGGCTGGCCTGGGCGATCTTCTTGGCGTCGCCCAGCACGCGCATGGCCTGCCCCCGGTCCACCGCCGCGCACTCCACCTCCGGCTCCTGCTCAAATCGGGCCAGCTCCGGGTGGTAGGGTGGGTAGATAGCGTCCCCGCACATGTGGTGGAGTCCCTGGCAGGACTTCTCCGAGCTCTTGTAGTTGCCTCGCGCCCGCTTGTTGTAGGTGTGGGAAAAGCGCCGTGCGCCGGTGTCCTTGTGGACCCAGCCGTAGGTGCAGCCCAGGTCGAACACCTGCCAGGGCTCCAGTTGGATGGGCTTTCCCGCGTCCACGCCGCGCACCTGGATGCACTGGCCAAACCACCGGATGATCCGGTCCGCCCGGGTGGTGTCAAAAACATACGGGAAGTCATCCGTTCCCTGGCGCTTCAAATCATCCAGATGCCGCTGGCAGGCCAGGATCTCATACTTGCAGCACTGATCCCGAAGCCGCCCCTGCGTCACCTGCTTGGCATAGACGCTGACAGGGTGGTGCAGGCCGGACTGCCATCTAGTCGCCATAGAGGTCACTGTCCTGGTCCGTCCTGGCTTCGGCTGCGGCCTGTGCCCGCTTCTGGGCCAGCCGCACCCGGCCGGAAGGCGTAAGCCCCAGCTTCTCCGCATACTGGAGGATGTTCCGTTCCAGTGACTGCATCTTGCCGCTCACAGTGTCCAACTTGGACACCACGTCGGCCACCTTCTCCAGGTCGCCCTTGGCATCCTTCAGCTGCTTGGTCACCTGAGACAGCACCTTGCACTGGCTCTCATACCGCGCCATCATCACGCAGTAGACGCCCAGAGCATCGCTGTCCAGGTCGTCCAGGATCACCAGGCCCTGCATCCGCTCCAGGACCTTCTTCCAGTAGCGGCCGGCAGCGGTGTTCTTGGCCATGATGGCGGGACGTTCCATGTTGGACTCCCGCCCCCGGTCCGGGATCACCCCATCCTCAGCGCGCTCCCGAAGCTGGCGCTCCTCGTCGGTCAGATTTTTGCTCATATTCTCCAGCGCCTTCGGTGGCGTCGGCATGTTTTTCACCTCCCGCTGTTTCCCGCTTTCGGCCGAAACCCTGATGGGGGAAATTTTCTCACATTCGAGGGGCCGTGCGGTCTTGCACACCCTCGCCCAAAATCTTTTTCAGGGCGGGGGTGGGTCGGAAAGCCTCTGGCTTTCCCCTGGGCGCACGCAGGCGTGCGGATGCTCACACACCTGCGCACACGCCGGAGCGCGGACGTAGCTTCCTGTCCGGAGAATGGCTCAAAACTGCGCCCGTTCTCTGCGCTTTTCCGCCTGTTCCAGCGCTGTTTTTCGATCGTGGCAATGCTTGCAGAGTGACTGCAAATTGCCCCGATCAACGAACCGCAACCAGTTACCCTGGTGCGGCGTGATGTGGTCCACCACGGTGGCCCTGGTCCGCATGCCACGGCGGGCGCATTCCCGGCACCAAGGTTCCCGCAGGAGCTGGGTCGGGCGCAGGTCCTGCGTCCATACATCCAGACTGTACCACCCGTGGTATTCCGCCGAGGCCCGGCGCTCGGCCCGCTTGGGCTTGTGCTTTGCGCAGTAACCCTCGCGGGTGAGCGCCGGACATCCGGGATATCGGCAGGGCCGGAGCGGCTTCATTGCCATGGGCTATCACCTCCAGGCAAAACAAAAGAGCCCGAACCAACGCTCCCGCAGACTGCGGTTTCGTGGCTCAGGCTCAATGGCTCAGGCTCAAGTCGATATTCAAGAAATGCTCCTGCTTGCAGTGCCGGCAAAATACAAACGCTTTGACTTTGCCATCGGACGGTAACCGCAGGAGCTTCATCTTGCCGCACCCTGGGCATATCACATATCCGTCCTTTACGATTAGTTTACCACGATTCCATTTTTCAGGCAACGTCTTTTCCTCCCGTGTGTCTTATTTTCCACTAGGTTTCAAGATAGATCGCGCGCGCACGCGCGCGTACGCGTAGAAGACGCTCAGGTCTCTTCGCGGATGATGTAGCTGGCGTAGTTGTAGGCTCCAAAATCGTTCTCCCGCTGCCCGCGGCGAGCCCAAATGACCTGCGGCGGCACATCAATCGCGCCACTCTCGTCTCTCCACCGCTCCGGCGGAGGCAGCTGGCTGGACAGGCTGCGGGAACAGCTCCAGGGGTGCCTTCCAATTGGGATGACTACGCCATCCGTCCCCTCCTTGTTGAAATACTCGGCCAAGCGGCGGTATCCGCCCTTTGGCATCAGCACCGGCTCATCGTCAACCTCCCCCGCCGGCCATAGGTGGCGAACCACAGCCGGCGGGAAATCGCTGTCCCGGAGGACCAGATGGATGTGGTAACGGTGGTCACCATGGAGGCCCTCAATGCAGGATATCCAATCGAATGGCTGGTTATCATGGAACCGGCGCGCCCGACTCATAAAGGCCCGCTTTGCCTTCTGGACACCCTGAAAAGTGGTCGGGAGATGGAGATTGTCAAATGTGAGCGTGTAGTGGTTCCCCTCATAGCCAAACAGTGCCAGACGTAACTCCAGGCGGTCTGCCTGACTCCGGCAGACCGCCGAATGGGGCGAGTGGATGATCTCCCCCTTCTCCCTCCGGTCGCTCCGGCTATCCTGTCCGGAGAGCCTGGGCCGGATCGCCCGGCATTCCTTGGTCAGGGGCCCGGCTCGTTGCCGGACGCAGTGCCACGGTCTATCCTCCATGGTCGCCTCCCGCCTCCAGTGTCCGGGCACTCTCTTGGCCCGGCCCTGTCTTTGGGCATCGGTAAATCGTGTACTCTCCGCTTGGGCTGTCGAGGCTTTCCCCACCATGCCCAGTCGCGTCCAGGAGCAACTCCTCAATACCGGCTCCATCGAGGGTATCAATGGAGTACAGCTTGCCATAGAGGATTACGCCGTACTCTCCGCCCGCTCCATAATCAATCCATACCCGTTCAAAATGCATTGTGTTTATGTCCGCCTGTGTCAGGGGCACCACTCTGTCGGTGATGTCAGGATGGTTCGCCCTGGTCATCCCAGACAGCCGCTCCACTGCCTTTCGGATGATTGCGCAGCCGCGAACGCCGCAGTCATGCTCATGCCCACACCCCAGGCAGGCCAGGCTGCCAGTCTCCACGCGCAGCCGCTTGAGCGCCTGGATCAAGCCGTCCATCGTGTCCAGCGTCATGTTATTTTCCTCCATTACAAAGTTTTTCCACCGTGCCGATAGGGTCTTGTCCGGTTATACTCCATCTTCTCTCGGATAATGGCGTCCATTTCCACTCCGGCACGCTCCATGTTTTCCAGAATGTAATAGATGACGAGGCCCATATAAATGTCTCTGTCATTGCGATCGTCCGCATCGCAGTACGCCATGGACAGCAGATTATGAAGGGCCGAAATAAACTCCCCAAACCTTTGTTCTTCTTCCGGCTGGTCTTTGTGCGCCTCCATCACTTCAAAGAAAATTCTGTCCATATTCACGTTTTCGTGTCCTGCCCAGTCAAGAATCCGGATGATGCAGTCCGCCAGCTCAACAGCGATTCCCTCCGGCTTTTTGCAGCACTCGGTTGTGTCTGTGGCTACATATCCTCCGCCGCTATAATATACCATCGGAGTAGGTTGCCCGGGTCTGATTCTGTTCCCAGCTCTGTACTCCTCCAGCGCCTCGGAAAGCTCCGAGTGCATCAGAGCCACCAATTCACCAAAGGTAGGTTCCTTTTCCCACCATCCGTGCTCCACAGCAATCTGATGGGCTTCACGTGCTAATTCATTCAGATTCAGTTCCATATCATGTTCCTCCCGCTGCAAAGTCTTTCCGCCGTGTCCGGGTGGCGGTTCTATTATTGGTCTTCAAAATCATAGTGGTCAAACAACCACCGCAGTGCGCTGGCAAGTTCGCTTTTTGTGATGCTGTTATGTGTTTCCATGTGAGCTACATGGTCAATTGCAAGAGTTCTGGTCTTAAACGGGATATCCATGTTGTCAAGGTCATACTTCACAATATCGATAGACTTGTTGATGGATATGTTAAACGTCGGAAACAGGATCTTTTCAGCCATCTCGTTTCCCTTTCAGCGCATCCTCGGCGGCCTCTGCACGGGCCAGCAGGTTGATGATGGCGGCTGCGGCGTCCTCCGTCATGCGCGGGATGCACTTGGACATGTCTGGCCCTTTCCAATAATGGCACTTTTTACACTCTTCAATGCCTTTTACACTTCCGCACAGTTTGACGGCTGTCGCAATTGCCTTATAGTCCATGCTATTCCTCCCGTCTAACACGGAGGCTCATCATCTTTTCCCTGGTGAGCTTGTCCACGACGCGGCCCAGTTCCTTGTAGCCACAGACCTTGGCCGCTCCTCCAGGTGATAGGCCGTCTGGGCCGTGACCAGCAGGCGGATGCGGCGCATATTCTTTTTACTCATACCCCAGCTCTGCCTCCAGTCTTTCGGACAACTCCCGGATCTGCGCAGCTTCTTCCTCACTGTCCGGGATGAGGCGCAGCCCCATGCGCATCGCGGCCTCCGCTGTGTTCGCTTCTGCATACGCCCTTATCCCAAACCGGGCGGCCGGGCAGCCAGTCGGTGAGCACTCTTCACAGGAGTCGTCCCCTTCCCCGCAAAACGAACAAAATGCCGCAACCACGTCCGTCTCATACTCGCCGCTTTCCAGATACTGATATCTCATATAAACCTCCCTCCGTGTCCAACTTGGACACATTGCTCCGGCCCTCTGCCGGACGCCGCCAGAAGGACGGCGCCCGGAGGTCAAAGAGAGGTCCGGGCGGAGCGCGCACCCCGCCCGGCAGAAGGCCGGAGCCGTTCTTATTCCACCCGTTCAAACCGGCGGAGCATCTGTCCCGCCCACGCCGGCGGGCTTTCCCTTTCCGCTCTGGGCTCCCGCTTCTGTGCGAGTCGGCGGATAGCCCAGCTGAGACAGCGCACCTCCCGTTCAGCCTCCTCCAGCGCCTGGACGGCAGAGCGCACCAGGGTCGGACGGATGGAGATATGGCTGCTCTGCTTTTCTGCAAACGCCCTGAGCTGCCCGATCAGCGCCAGGCGGTCGATCTTCTCCTTCTCCACGGCTATGCCTCCCCCCGCTCCCAGGCCATGGACTCCGGCAGGGCCGGGCAGGCCATCCACAGCTTCACGTCCACGTTCAGGGCAAATCCTCCCGCTGCCGGGTCCTCCCAGCGCCGGTTGGCCGCGGACCACCAGTAGAGCGCCCCGCCCCGGTGAAGGGGGCCCTTTACACACCAGTACAGTCCGTCCTCCTTCGGCTCCTCCGGCCACCAGTGCCAGGGGTCTTCCCCGACTCCGGATGGGTGGAGCTCTTCGGTGAGCCCCAGCACATAGTCAGCGGAACAGCGGAGCGTCTTGGCGATCTGCTCCGGGTGATCCAGATTGCCCGGAGCCAGGTCGTTGCTGTAAAAGTACTTTTCTCCGAACTCTCCGGCAGCATAAGCCCGGAGGTCGGCCACCGAGACCGCCGCGTAGTATGTCCGGGGATTGATCTCTACCGAATCATCCAGCCCCGCCGCCTCGGCCGCTTTGAGGAGCCGCGCCGCGCTGCGCTGGATGGCAGACCGGTACTCCCGTTGCTGCTTTTCTCGCCGTTCCTCCTCGGCGCGGGCAGCGTCATCCCGTCCCTCTTTCCGCAGGGCCTTGGCCTTGGCGCACATGCGGTCACAGACACCGTACTGTGTTTTGGCCTGGCTGCACTCCAGACAGCAGGTCTTTCCCTCGCACAGCTCATAGCTCATACAGTCCACATCGTGCCGCAGGAAGGTGTCCCCCCGTTTGCAGGGCTTCCCATCCGGGCAGGAGAACTCCGGCTCCCACCGTGCGCCGCCCTCGTATCGTTTCAGCAGCTCCTCGGCCCGTCCCCCGGACGGGGGCTCCGGACAGACCCTGTACAGGCGGCTCTGGAACGCCTGCGGCATCCGCGCCATGGCATAGGCCGTCTGCTCCGGGAGGGCATCCCGGTCAAAGAGGGACAGCCACTCCGGGACCAGCTTCTCCCGGATGACCTTCAGTCGGGCCAGCTTGGGCGCGGAGACCTTGCAGGCCGCCGCCACCTGGTCCCGCATCCGCCCCGGGAAGGTATACCCCTGCTCCTTGAGCTGGTAGAGCAGCGTCTCCACCTGCTGGGCCTGCTTAGCCACCTCTGCTGGGCTGAGCACCCGGGTAGAGGAATTGGCCAGGATGAGCCGCAGCTCCCGCAGCTCTGGGGAGGCCTCGTCCCGCTCCACGATGCAGGGGACGGCGGTCCACCGGTCCGGCTCCTCCTGCGCCAGGATGGAGAGAGCCGCCCGCCGCCGGTGGCCGGAGACAATGGTATACCCGCCGTCCTCCGCCGCGCGCACCCGGATGGGCTGCTGGAGCCCGCAGAGCTGGATGTTGGCGGCCAGTTCTTCCAGGCCGGTCAGGCTGTAAAAATTGCCTGGGTCTTCCCGCAGGAGGGCAAGGTCCAGGTACTCGATCTCCTCCCGGCCGGTGTCCGACTTGGACACATCACCCACGGCGGCGGCAAAGGCGGCGCTCATGTCAAACTTCCGCACCATGGTCCCCCTCCTTCCCCAGCAGTTCCTCTGCGAAGGCCCGGTAGTCCTGGGCCGCCCCGCTCCGGGGAGACCAGCTCACCACCGGCTCCCCGGTCCAGGTGGACTCGTCCACTTTCGGTGAGCGCCGGATGTGGGTCCGGAACACCTTACAGGGCGCGTGCTGGCGCAGGAGGGCCTCCCCCTGCTCCACCGTGTCGCTCTTGTACCACACCGTGGGCAGACACCCCGCGATATGGACATCCGGGTAGATCCGACGCAGCCGGTCGATCTGGGCGGTGAGCTCGTGCATGCCCCGCACGGAGTACGCGTCCAGCTTGATGGGGATGATGACATCGGTGCTGGCGGCGATGGCCGCCGCGCAGGCCGGCGAGAGGGCGGGCGGACAGTCCAGAATCAAAACGTCGTAGGCGTCGTCCTCGGCAATGGCGTCCCGCAGATCCCGGAGGGCGGTCAGGCGGGGGCACTCTCCCTCCAGCAGGTCCACATCCAGGTTACGCAGCTCGTCGTCCGCCGGGAGCACGTCCAGCCCCCGGATGCTGCTCCGGTACAGGAGATCATCGTAGTAGGCGTCCGGGATGGTCAAAAGCCCGGCCAAGGTGTTGTACTCCCCTGGCGGGAGGAGGGACTGGGTGGCGTTGGCCTGGGGGTCGCAGTCCACCAGGAGCACCCGCCGCTGGTACTCGGTGGCCAGGATGGCCGCCAGATTGACGGCGGTCACCGTCTTGCCCACGCCGCCTTTCAGGTTCACAATGGCAAATGCTTTCACGCTGCATCGTCCTTTCATCGATATTCGTCGAACTTGAAGCTCTCCCGGATAGTGGCCCAGTCCACACTGGCCTCCACCGTGAAGTACCGGTGGGCCTCGTTGATGTACACGATCCGCCCGGTCACCGTCCGGGGGATACAGGGCATGGGACCCTTGGTCTTCCCTACCTCGCCCGTGAAGGCGTGGGGGGTGAAGCGGTATTTCTCACCGAGGTGCATGATCTCTCTCCTCTCTCAGGGCGGCCAGGGCCTGACGCAGGGCGGCCGCCACCTCCTCGTGTTCGCCCCGGCGGTCCGGGTCGGCCAGGGCCATGGCCTCGTGGCGGAGGATCTCCGCCTCCAGAAGCGTCAGTTCCCTGCTGCACATTCCGCCCTCCATGCCCGTCTCGGGTCGTTGCTCACCGGGTTGATCTTGCTCAGGGCCAGACAGGCCGCCATCTCGCACTTCCCGGTGCTGCCGTGGCGGTTCTTGGCCACGATGACCTCCAGGGGAGAGGGATCGAAGCCGCTGGGCTTCTTCTCGGCGTAGTAGTCCTCCCGGTAGAGGAAGATCACCCCGTCCGCGTCCTGCTCGATGGCCCCCGTGTCCCGCAGGTGGGCGAGCTGGGGGACCTTGTCGCTCTGCCCCTCGGTCTGGCGGTTGAGCTGGCAGAGGACCAGCACCGGGATGCGCAGGGTCCGGGCCAGGGTCTTGAGGGCGCCGGAGATCTCGGTCATGTACTCGATGCGGTTCTTGCGCTGGGCCCCCTGTCCGGGGGTGATCTTGCCGATGTAGTCCACCACCAGGAGCTTGACCCCCTTGACCTTCCGGGCCAGGAGGGCGATGTCGTCCACCGTCACCGCGGGGCGCTGGCTGATATGCACCGGCAGTCGGCTGAGCTTGGAGCTGGCCTCGGCCAGTCTCCGCCCCTCCGGCTCGGTGAGCTTGTCCATCAGGAGACGGTGGCCCGGGATGCCGGAGAGGCGGCTCAGGCGCTTGGCCATGAGCTGCTCCTCGTCCATCTCAAGAGAAACAAATACCACAGGCCCGGTCCGCTCGGCCACCCGGTCGGCGATGTTGAGGGCCACGGTGGTCTTGCCCATGCCGGGACGGGCGGCCAGAATGTACATGCCGCTGGAGAGCATCCCGCCCCCCAGCAGGATGTCGATGTCCCGGAATCCGGTTGGCACAAAGCTTCTCGCCTTGCCCTCCTCCACCTGCTGGCGGTGCTCATAGAAGGCCAGGAGCGCATCATTGGGTGTCAGCAAGTCTCCGGTCACCCCCTCGGTCTGGAGGTCCTCAATGCGCCGCCCGGCGTCGGCCAGAAGGGCGGCCGTCTCGTCGTGCTCGTCCACCCGGTGCTGAAGCTCTTCGCCCAGGCTCCGGATGGCTCGGCGCACCGACTGCTCCCGCACCTGCCGGGCATAGACCTCCACGTTGGCGGCGGTGGGCGTGATCTCCAGGAGCTGCATCATGTACTCGCTGCTCACGTCCGCGTGCTGGCTGCGGACCTCCTCCAGGATGGTCACCAGATCCACCGGCTTGTCCTCCCGGGCCAGTTTGACCGCCGCCCGGTAGATCTGCTGGTCCGACTCCAGGGCGAAGTCCTCCGCCCGGAGCAGCTCCCCCACCACCGGCAGGCACCGGCCATCCAGCAGGATGGAACCGATCACGGCCTGCTCGGCCTCCACGCCGTTAGTCATCATAGACCACCACCTCCTCCCCGTCGATCACGGCCATGTGGTACTTGCGCGGCTGTGGAGCCTCCGGCTGGGCGGTGTCCGGCGCGCGCTCCTCGTCCTCCCACCGGCGGCCGTTGAGCCAGGTGGAGGCGTAGGGGATGCCCACTCCCTGCTGCCAGTCCGCCCGTTTCTTCTGGCGGACCAGCGCGGCGGCCATGGTGTCGATCAGGCTGTCCTCTGCCCGGAGCTTGTCCCAGGCCCGGATGGCCGCCTGTTTGTTCTCCCCTCTCGGGTAGAACTCCCAGAACTTCGCGAATCGCTCTGGTTTCCAGTCCGGTTCCGGTTTGTAGGTCCGCCCTTTTCGCTTCCCCGGCTCGCCGTCCCCCCGCTGGGGGACTATGGGGGTATTTGTTTTCTCTTTCTTTTGTTTATCTTTCTTTTGTAGTGTCGGATTTCCCGTCGACGGGTTACCCGTTGACGGAAAACCCGGCAACGGCAGCACGCTCTCCTCCCGCAGGACATAGGCATTGCCGCCGAACTTGCCCCGCTCCCCGTGGAGCTGCTCCCGGGTCAGGTATCCGGCCGCCTCCAGTTCCTTCAGGGCGGAGCGGATCGCGTCCCGCCCCACCCCGCAGTAGGAGGCCAGGCCGGACACGCTGTACCGCCAGTCCTCCGGCAGGGAGGAGATCACCGCGAACAGCCCCTTGGTCTTGAGGGAGAGCCGCGGGTCCCGCAGCACCCCGTTGGTCAGCACCGTAAAGCCGCCCTTGCGCTCGAAGCGGAAGTTCATCTGAGATCCCGCCACACTCGCCACCCCCTTGTCTGATGTAAAAATCGGCCCGTGTTACCAGATACCCATGTCGATCATGACCTGGGTGGCCACGGCCTTGATGCGTGCCCGGTTGGCAGCCCGCTCTTCCTCGCTGACCTCCACGTCGCTGTGGGGCGTATAGCACAGCGTGGTGCCGTACTTCTCCCCGGCGTCCATGGTGGCCGACTCGTCCACCAGCACCCGCCGGCCTCCCATGTCCGTGAGCCAGTGCAGGCCCTTCCGTCGGGTCATGACGGTGTCCACGTGGTTCTTCCCAAAGGTCTCGGGGATGATCTTGGTGGTGACCACCAGCTCCTCCAGAGGCTCAATATCCAGCTTCAAATCCATGAAAACACCTCCTCATCTCTCTGTATGCGAGGGACAGAATGTCCTATGCCGCCGGAGAACGCACTTGCGCTCCGGCACACGGTGTGATATAGTGTGATTGCAATATTTCCCTGTTCCGTCTTCAGGTCTGGTCCACCTGGGGGCGGTTTTTTTTGCGCTACCAGCCCTCCAGAATCGCCAGAAGCTCGTCGATCTGCCCGGCATAGCCCAGATAGATCTCCTCCGCGCGATGCTCTCCCCTTCTGGCGGCCAGACGGGCCGTATTTTCGTACTCCAAGCGAGACCTCATCAGCCCGATCCGGATCTCACAAACCTGCTCCATTGTCAGGTCGATTGTCACGTCACTCACCTCCAGCTCAAAAATCCACCGACCGCAAGGATCAGTGCAGCGGCCAGGCTCCCGGCTGGGCCCACGCTGTCGGCGGCCAGGGCCACAGCCAGCAGGCCAAAGAACGCGATCCCGTCATGCACCGCCGCTCACCTCCACAGGAATGCAGCCCCCCGGTATTTCCAGGACGCTCTGCACGATATCCCGCAACTCTGCCACGATCGCCATGAACTCAGGCCGCTCTTCGTCGTCGATGACATTGTCTTCGGCAATCTCCATCAGGCGCTCCAGCGAGTGCTGCTGGGTGAAGCGGCCCACGCGGTTGTAGATCCGCACGGCGGCCTCGATCAGGCTGCGTTCCTCCAGCGGGGGCACGATGCGGCCGTAGAGGGCGTTGGTCTCCCGCAGGTGCTGATAGGCCAGGTGCTGGGCATTGTAGAGTATGACCATCAGCTCCACCACGTCGTTGGGCGGGAGGCGCTGGCCTGTCTCATAGGCCCGGACGGACTCCACGCTGATGCCCAGCCGCTCGGCGGCTGCTTCCTGGGTGAGACCGGCCGCATGACGGCTGGTTTTGTAGATATTCCGGTTATCTCCCGGCATGGTAAAACCTCCTTCTTAGGTATATCATTGGTCTATAGAGCCTCCCAGCAGACCATGTGCTTGCCTCCTGGCCGACTTTCTTGCGGCTCTACGTTGGGCATGGTATACTTCTGGAAAAGGAGGTATTTCCATGCTTCGATCCCAACGCGATTATGAAAAGGCTTTGCGTGCCATGTTGCTACGGGTACAGCGTGCGGATTCCTTGGATGATGTGCAGCCTCACCAGATGAACCTAGAGGATGCTGAAATCCTGATGGACTGTGTCAAACTAGGTTATCTGCACGGAAGAGCTGAGAACAAGGGTGCCGAACTACGCACGATGGACGGGAAAGCCCATCCTGTGCTGCTCAACACCATAATTACTCCCAAAGGGTTGGCATTTTTGAGGCCAAAGCATACCGACATAAAAGCTACTGCGGCCATAGTCATCTCCATCCTGGCGTTACTGGTCTCTATCCTGTCAGACCTAGATAGAATCATAGAAAACTGTCGTTTAATACTAAATTTAGCAGGATAGCGAGGGTAGGCAGAATAATAACCGTTGTTTTGAGTCAGCCTTGCTTGTCACCGACCACATTGCTCACTCCCCTCCCCGCCCAGCGGGGCGCGCCCGTAGAGGGCGTCGATGGAACAACAGAGGGCGTCCGCAAGCTCCGGCAGCTTATCACCTCGTGGATATACTCCACTGGTTTCCCACTTTGCGACCGTGCTTCGGTCAACTTGAAGTGTTCTCGCAAGCGTGTCCTGAGAAAGTCCTGCTGCTTCTCTCAATCGTTTGATCGTCTCCACATCCTCACCTCCATCGTGTGAAGTATCTTCACACGATGGATTATAGGTGATGTTTCTTCACTTGTCAATAGTTTTTTGTGAAAAATCTTCACATTGCTTGAAGTGTGAAATAATTTCACATATAATCACACTGGGTGAGCATATGAGAAATTTAAAAGAATATCGCACTCGCATGGGAAAAACGCAGAAGGATGTTGCGGCCTATCTAGGGATTGAGCGTAGTACATACGCTAAATACGAGAACGGCTCCAGCGAACCCACGTTTGAAACGCTTAGACGGTTATCGGAGTATTTCGGAGCATCTGTGGATGAAATGATGGGCATTGCCAGAGATGAAAAAGAACCCGCCCCTACCACTCCTTCAAATGAGCGCAAACTTGACGAGAGGCAAATCATGGCGGCCTTCTGGGGCGGAGACCAGGATCTCACCGAAGAGGACAAGAAAGCCATGTGGGCCGACGTCAAAAATTTTGCCGCGTTTGTGGCGCAGCAGAAAAAACAGGAGAAGCAGCGGAATGACTGATCTCATTGGTCTTTATGATTATGCCAAGCAGCGTGCTGTTGGCGTCTATTGGTTTACCATGGACTGTGCGGAGTCGCTGTCCTTCATGGATTCCGATGGGGACTGCTACATTGCCATGGACCCCTGGCACCTTGGGACTCTGGCCGAAGAAAAGACCAAGCTGGCCCACGAGCTGGGGCACTGCGAGACCGGCAGCTTTTACAACGAGTACGCCGCTCTGGATGTCCGGCAGAAGCATGAGAACCGTGCCAACCGCTGGGCATGCAAAAAGCTCATCCCGGAGGATGAGCTGAAGAAGGCCGTTCAAAAGGGGTATCAAGAACCCTGGCAGCTGGCCGAATATTTTGATGTCACAGAAGAATTGATCCGCAAAGCAATCTGCTGGTATAAGTACGGCAACATGGCCGTGGATCAGTACCAATAAAAAATGTGTCCAAGTCGGACACCGGAAGGGGGCACGCCATGTTGGACCTGTTCAAGCGGCTGTTCTGCCAGAAACAATCAAATCCCCTGAGTCAAAATATCTCAATATCTTCTGCCTCTTCTTCTGATGCAGAAGATAGCCCAGAAGCGGTCAATGTCAAGCAAGTCGAAAAAATAACAGATATTTTGAATCAGGAGCTGGACGTTAATTTGGAACGAATATACAGTCGGCAATGGGAGTTTGATTTTCCGAATGGTTGCCCCGATAATTTGGACCAAGAAGATATAGAACCCGATGAGTCCCCAGCACCAACTACACGGTTGAGCCAGGTGCCTTCCTATGTCGTACTGGATTTTGAGACAACTGGCCTATCGCCCGAATGTGACTGTATCATTGAAATTGGTGCCATAAAATATATCGATGGGCAAGAGTTTGGGGTTATGAATACTTTTGTGAATCCCCAATGTCCTATTCCAGCTAAAATTACCAGATTGACCGGAATTACCGATGACGATGTATCCGGCGCCCCCACTGTCCAGAATGCAATTGAAAAGCTATACCAGTTCATTGATGGCCTTCCAATTGTCGCTCACAATGCAAGGTTTGACCTCAGTTTTCTGGACGCAGCTTATCATGCCATAGGTTTGGAGTCAAAGCTCGAATATATTGACACGCTGGAGCTTGCCCGTCACGCTTTCCCATCTGCTCCAAATCACAAGCTATCTACATTGATTCGTTTCCTGTCTATTGATGACAGTCAAGATCATCGCGCCCTGTCAGACGTGCGCCAAACACATGCCTTATTTTGCAAATGTATAGCATCCTCGAAAAAGACAATCACCCCGAAATGTTTTCATGGGAGCACCCAATCCAGAGTGGCTTCCAACGAGTATCATCGTTATCCTAAGTTTTCACCAAAAGATGTTATTTGCACCTGCGACTCGTTAGATAAATCGCATCCGTTGTATCAGAAACGTATAGTCTTTACTGGTCAACTCTCCATATCACGCCAAGATGCTGCACAAATGGCCGCTGACGTAGGGGCCATCATCACAGGCGCTGTATCCAGAAAAACAGACTATCTGGTTGTTGGCACCCAAGATCTAGCGATAGTCGGAAAGAACGGGGTCAGTTCCAAAGAAAAAAAGGTTCGTGAGCTGAATCAACTCGGTGCGACACACATAAAGATTATCCGCGAACGCGAGTTCATCGACTTAGTTCACGCTGTGGAGGTTTAAATTTTGGAAGGACAGATTTCTCTGACCGATACTCCCGAGACAGAAACACGGGAGTCATCTTGGCTGGAGCGCACTATGCCGGCCATGCGTACTGCTGTTGAGGACCACGGAGGCCCGTCAGACATGCTTATCCAGAGCGCCACAAAATCATATACTGCCGTGTTGTTTTGCAACTTCACAGTGTTTCGGCTTCGACTGCGAGGGAAGCAGCACAGCATCTCTATTCCCACTCTATTCTCTGACCTGATCCCGGAGGGTGTCATCCAAAAGCAGGTAAGCTCCGAGCCGAAGTACATCCGTCTTATGATTGACGATCAACACCCGCTCGATTTCTACACGTCGTTTCTCTGCCAGATTTCAGGTGCTACGGTGGACCGTTATCCGAAAGAATGGGATTGCTGTTCCAGATATTTAGAGTGCAGCAATGCCAGAACGTGCGTTCACCCCGATAAGGCTTTCGCTATGCAATGCGGATATCGTAAGATTTTAAGCAGTGGACGTGTGTTCTTCGGCGAAAATCGAAATGTGTAATTGCTGCTTATCTCAAAAAAAGAGCCGGGGCCACGGCCCCGGTCTCTTCAAACGCCAAGAATCGAACATTTGTATTAAAATCCCCCAGGAGGTGACCAAAATGGACGCGGCGGAATATCTGCGGAAATCCCGTATGGAGGAGGGCATGGACACGGCGGAGGTGCTCTCCAAGCACCGGAAGGCCCTGGCCGAGTTCGCCGCCTCCCACGGCATCCACATCATCGCCACCTATGAGGAGGTGGTCAGCGGCGAGAGCCTCTATGCCCGGCCGGAGATGCTGCGCCTGCTGGAGGACGTGGAGGAGGGCCGCTACGACGCGGTGCTGGTCATGGATCTGGACCGGCTCTCCCGCGGCCGGATGAAGGACCAGGGCATCATCCTGGACGCCTTCCGGGACTCGGGCACCCTCATCGTCACGCCCGAAAAGACCTACGATCTCTCCGACGATCTGGACGACGAGATGGCGGAGTTCAAGACCTTCATGTCCCGCCGGGAGTACAAGATCATCAACAAGCGCCTGCGCCGGGGCCTGAAGCAGAGCATCCACGACGGCTGCTACGTAGCCAACGCCCCCTACGGCTACCGGAAGGTGCTGGTGGACCGGCGTCCCACCCTGGAGATTTACGAGCCGGAGGCCCGCTTTGTCCGCATGATGTACCAGCTCTACACCCAGGGCTATGGCTGCGTCTCCATCGCCCGGCACGTCAACTCCCTGGGGGCCAAGCCCCACCGCTCGGAGGAGTTCACCCGCAACAGCGTGGCCCACATCCTCCGCAATCCCACCTTTGTGGGGAAGGTGGTCTGGAACCAGAAGTCCCACATCCGCAAGGGGGCCAAAGGAAACCCCAAGCACGTCACCATCTATAATCCCCGGGAGAAGTGGACCATCGTGGACGGCCTCCACCCCGCCATCGTGAGTCAGGAGCTGTACGACCAGGTGCAGGCCATCATGGACGGGCGCTATATTCCCTCCAAGAACGACGGCACGGTCCGCAGCTCGCTGGCCGGGCTGGTGAAGTGCGCCAACTGCGGGCAGAACATGCAGCGGATGGTCATGAAGGGGCAGGCCTACCTGCTCTGTATGAAAAAGGGATGCTGCTCCAGCACGAAGTTCGAGCTGGTGGAGCAGCGGGTGCTCTCCTATCTGGAGGAGGCCCTGGTGAAGCTGGAGCTGGAACAGCAGAGCGGCGCGGCCCGGGATACCTCGGTCCTGGACAGTGCCCTGGAGGCGCTGAAAAAGGAGCTGGCGGCGGCACAGCGGCAGAAGAGCCGCCTCTATGAGCTGCTGGAGCTGGAGGAGTACGACCTGCCCACCTTCCGGGAGCGGATGTCCGCCGTAAAGGAGAAGATCGCCGGCCTGGAGCGCCGCCAGCGGGAGACCGAGCACGCCATCCGGGACGCCCAGCTGGCCGACCCGGCCGCCCTGGCCACCAAGATCCGCGCTGTGCTGGACGCCTACGCCGCCGCCGATCCGGCCGGCCGCAACGCCATGCTGAAGAGCGTCATCAGCACCATCACCTATCAAAAAGAGAAGAAGTCCAGACAGAGCGCCTTCCAGCTCCTCTTCACGCTGAGCCCTTACTAGATCTACTCCCGGGGCGGTCTGCTCAGAGTATTTAAGACGCTATATCTTCCTCTTTGCACGAATCAAAGATCTTTCGGGTGTCAATGCAGACGGCTTCCCGGATGCAGGTGTTTTCCTGCACAGGGCCGGGGGTTACTTTCTCAGGCATTGCAATACCTCCTAATGCGTGTTCGGAATTGCTTCCATGCCATTCTATGAGGGGGCGGGAGAATGGTGCGCCCCGCCCCGGCCCCCGGGACATGAAAAAGCGGCAGGGGTTGAGGCCTCATGCCCTCTCCCTGCCGCTTACTTCCAATACTGGCCCGGTTCTGTGTCCATGTCCTTCACCATCTTTCGAAACGGTTGATTTGGTACATAAAAACAAAAACCACACCAAAGTCTGGTGTGGAACAAACCCTGACGGAATCCGGTTTTTTAGCGATCGCTGCGAATGACCTTCTCATCGCCGCCAAAAATCATATCGTCAATATCGGTCCCACGATTCTTCTCATACAACATAGTATCACCTCCCTCGTTTGATCTGTACTCAGTATACTCTATTTTATGTAAATTTACAACCCCTGTTTCTTACGATTCCGTGAAGAAATCAAGAACATTTTGTAAATTACCCGTAAAAATCAAGGTTCTATCCTTGTTTATCCCATTTATTCCCTTTTTCAGGGTGAAGGGGGGGGGGCGGCCCGGGATACCCCGGCCACCCCTTTGTTTTTACCCTCTGGTACGGGCCCAGTAGGCCGCCATGCTCTCCTGCCCCTCCTGGGTGACCTCCCGGAGCAGCCAGGGCTGCCATTCCCCGGGGTCCCAGGCCAGGGCCGCCTCCTCGGTGGGGAACTCCACCTCGGCGTAGAAGTAGCCCTCGGGGGTGCCCGCGTCCACCTGGTTCCACTCCAGGGTATACCCCTCCGGCAGGGAGTAGCGCCGCTGCTCCTTTTGGATAAAGGGCTTGTCGATGAAGGCGGCCACCGCCCGGAACTGCGCCTCCTCCACGGGGAACTCCACCTCCATCCGGCTCAGGCCGCTCCCCCGCTTCAGGCAGAGCAGAAAGCGCTCCTCTCCGCCCGCCCGGCGCTCGCTGCGCACCCGGACGGCGGGGCGGGTGGTCACATACCCCTGCTCCATGTGCCAGACCTCGTCGGGCTCTCTCTCCGGCCAGCCACGGGCCAGCCAGCGGCGTTCGATCTCCATATCCGCTTCCTCCTGTCTCCCCCGCCCGGCGGGGGCCTTGGTAGTATCAGGATACCCCATTTTCCCCTCAAACGCAACGGCCCGCCCTTTGAAAAAACGGTCCCCCGTGGTATGATAGAGTTCCAAATGTGAAAGCGAGGGATTCCATGATTCTTTCTTTTTCCGGAACCGGCAACAGCCGCTACTGCGCCCAGATGCTCGCCCACCGGCTGGGGGACGCGTATGTGGACGCGGCCTACTACCTGCGCCAGGGGAGCCCGGCCCGCCTGCACTCCGAGTCCCCCTGGGTCTTCGTGGCCCCCACGTACAGCTGGCAGCTGCCCCGGGTCTTTCGGGACTTCCTCCGCAGCAGCTCCTTCTCCGGCTGCCGGGAGGCCTATTTCGTCATGACCTGCGGCGCGGAGATCGGGGACGCCCACCGGGCCAACCGCTCCCTGTGCGGGGAGCTGGGACTCGCCTGCCGGGGCACCCTGCCGGTGGTCATGCCGGACAACTACCTGGTCCTCTTCCCCGCGCCGGAGGAGGGGGAGAGCAAGCGCCTCCTGGCCGCCGTCCGGCCCACGCTGGAGCAGGCGGCCGCGCGCATCCAGGCCGGGGAGGACTTCCCGCCCCCCGCCGCGGGCCTGCCCGACCGCCTCAAGTCCGGCCCGGTCAACCGGCTCTTCTACCGCTTTTTCGTAAAAGCCAAGCCCTTCACGGTCTCCTCCGCCTGCATCTCCTGCGGCAAATGCGCCCAGGACTGCCCCCTGGGGAACATCCACCTGGAGGGCGGCCGCCCCGTCTGGGGGAAGGACTGCACCCACTGCATGGCCTGTCTCTGCGGCTGCCCCGCGGCGGCCATCGAGTACGGCAAGGCCACCCGGGGCAAGGCCCGCTACCAGTGTCCCCCCTACCAGCCCTGAGCCCCGCTCTGGAAAGGAGTACGCGATGGAATGTTCCCCCTACTATGAGAGCGACGTGCTGGCCTATTTTGACGGCCATGCCGAAGAGCGGGCCCTGTACGAGGCCTTCTTCCGCCGCCTGTGCGCCCAGTTCCCCGCCTGCTCGGTCAAGGTGCAGAAGAGCCAGATCAGCTTCTACAACCGCCATCTCTTCGCCGCCGCCTCCCTGCCGGTCCGGCGGAAGAAGGACTGGCCCAAGACCTGCATCCTGGTGACCTTCGGGCTCTCCCACCGGCTGGACTCCCCCCGCGTGGCCGTGGCGGTGGAGCCCTATCCCAACCGCTGGACCCACCACGTGGTGGTCTCCTCGCCCCAGCAGCTGGACGACACCCTCTTCGCCTGGATCGAGGAGGCCTATCAGTTCGCTGAGAGTAAATAGATAAAAGCCCCGCCCCTTCTCCTGTTCGGGAGAGAGGGCGGGGCTTACTTTTGCAGACTTCCGCCGGTGTAATTTCTGGAATTTGGGAAACAAAAGCCTCGCAGAGTTCCGCCGTCCGCAGACGGCGGAAGAGGATCAAATCGTGTTTTCCGGCGGCGTGTACGTCGGAAAACACTCTGCTCAGGCCGCAAGTGTGCGAGCGTCAGCGAGTGCGCGCGGCGGCCTGCATCCCCCTCGAAAAAATGCTCGCATTTTTGAGAATGTCCCTACATGAGGGGCGCCAAAATCCGCAGCACCGCGCGGAAGAGCCGCCGCACGCCCGAGTGGGCCCGGCAGCGCTGGAGGGTGATCCGCTCGCTCTGCGCCTGGGTGCGGAGGAAGTCCTCCTTGATGTCCCGCAGGCAGGGCGCGCCGCACAGCCACACGCCGTCCTCGAAGTGGAGGAACATGCTGCGGTAGTCCATGTTGACCGTCCCCACCGTGCCGAACTGGTCGTCCACCACGAAGTTCTTCCCGTGCATGAAGCCGGGGGTGTACTCGAAGATCTGCACCCCCGCCTCCAGCAGGGACTCGTAGTGGGCCCGGGTCACCTCGAAGATGACCTTCTTGTCGGGGATGTGGGGGGTGATGATGCGCACGTCCACCCCCGCCTTGGCCGCGTTGCACAGGGCGGTGTTGACGCTGTTGCTGACGATGAGGTAGGGGGTGGTCAGGTAGATATACTTCTTGGCCTTGTTGATGAGGTTGAGGTAGACGGTCTCCCCCACCGGCTCCCCGTCCAGGGGGCTGTCGGTGTAGGGCTGGACGAAGTAGTCCCCGCAGTGGGCGCACTCGGGCGGCAGGGAGGCCGGGCGGAAATCCTCCATGCACTCCTCCCCCCGCATGTAGTCCCACATGGTGAGGAACATCACCGTCATGCTCCACACCGCCTCCCCCCGCAGGAGGATGGCGGTGTCCTTCCAGTGGCCGTACTTGACCGCCCGGTTGATATACTCGTCGGCCAGGTTGATCCCGCCGGTAAAGCCCGTGTGGCCGTCGATGATGCACAGCTTCCGGTGGTCCCGGTTGTTCAGGCGCAGGGAGAGGACGGGGATGAAGCGGTTGAACACGCAGCACCGGATGCCCTTGGCCTCCAGCTGGGCGGCGTAGTCCTTGGGCAGGGTGAAGAGGCTGCCGATGTCGTCGTAGATGACCCGCACGTCCAGGCCCTCCCGCACCTTCTCCTCCAGCACCTCCAGAATGGAGTCCCAGAAGACCCCCCGCTCGATGATGAAGTACTCCACGAAGATATACCGCTTGGCGCGGCGCAGCTCCTCCAGCATCCGGGGGAAGGCGTCGTCCCCCAGGGGGAAGTAGGTGGCCTCGGTGTGATTGTAGGCCGGGGCGTGGGCGTACTGCTCCAGATAGCGGGCCTGGTTCACCGCGTCGGCCCCAAAGCCGGAGAGCTCCTCGGCCTTGCAGTCCCGCTCCAGGGCGGAGGCCATCTGCCGGTCCATGCCCTGCATCTTTCTCTGCTGCCGGGGGGAGAGCCGGTTGCCGCCCAGGAGGAGGTAGATCAGTCCCCCGAAGACCGGGAAGAGCAGAATGGGGATGAGCCAGGCGATCTTATAGCCCGGGTCGCTCTTGTTCCCCACGATCCACAGCACCGCCGCCACGGAGAGGGCGATGCAGAACCAGTAGAAATAGACAAAGTACGCGGAAAAGCGCCCCATCATGGCCAGCAGCAGGGCCAGCTGCACCAGCAGCAGCAGCGCCGTCATGGTCAGCCGGTGGAAGAGGATGGAAGCCAGTTTCTTCATCATAGGAACGCCTCCCCGCCCGGCAGGGGCGTCAGCACCTCAGGCTTGCCCGACTGGACCACCACGTTCTCCTCCCCCAGCAGGCCCCGCAGCTCCTCCAGGAGCAGGGGGTGGATCTGGCAGGGGTAGGCCGGGGTCCACTGTCCCTCCGCGGCGAACTTGGCCCGCAAAGGCTCGCTCCCCGGGAACATGAGGAGAACCCGCAGGATGTGCCGCCAGCGGGGGTCCTCCCGGGCGGGCAGGCGGAGGTAGAGCTTGCGCACCTTCCCCGCCTCGGGCTCGGCCGGGGCGGAGGGGCCGCTCTCGGGCGCGCCCTGGAGTGGACGCAGGCTGTCGCACATGAGCTGAGGGGGCTTTTCATCCCGCACCGAGATGCGCCCCTCGGCCACCACCGGGGTGTTCTCCTTCAGGCAGGCGCTGCACTCCCCCAGCACCCGGGAGAAGATGAGCACCTCCAGCGCGCCGGTGTCGTCCTCCAGGGTGGCGTAGGCCATGAGGCTGTTGCTCCGGGTGGTCCGGGTCTTGGAGGCCGTCACCACGCCGGCGATGGTCACCTTCTGGCCGTCGGCGTAGCGCTCCGGCCCGCCCTCCCGGGCGAAGTCGGCGGTGATGGAGCCGATGGGCACGGCCCGGCAGGCCCGGGCGGCCGTCCGGTACTCGTCCATGGGGTGGCCGGTCAGGTAGAGGCCGGTGGTCTCCTTCTCCATGGTCATGCGCTCCTGCCGGCTGAACTCCGGGATGTCCCGCAATACCAGCTGGGGGGCGGTCTCCATGGCGTCCCCCCCGCCGCCGAAGAGGTCGAACTGTCCGGCCAGGTTTTTCCGCTTGTTCTGGGCGATGGTGTCCACCAGCTGCTCGTAGGCGTCCAGCAGCTGGGAGCGGCGCACACCCATGGAGTCGAAGGCCCCGCAGCGGATCAGGTTCTCCAGCACCCGCTTGTTGAGGTCGTGGTCAAAGAGCCGCAGGCAGAAGTCGGGGAAGTCCCGGAAGGGCCCCTTCTCCCGCTCGGCCAGCACATCCCGCACGAAGCCCCAGCCCACCCCCTTCACGGCGGCCAGGCCGAAGCGCAGGTTCTCCCCGGACACGGTGAAGGAGGCCCCCGACTCGTTGATGTCGGGGGGCAGCAGGGAGATCGAGCAGTCCTTGCACTCGGCGATATACTCGGCCACCTTCTCGCTGGAATCCAGCACCGAGGTGAGGAGGGCGGCCATATACTCCCGGGTGCGGTGGCGCTTGAACCAGGCGGTCTGGTAGGCCACCACCGCGTAGCTCACCGCGTGGGCCTTGTTGAAGGCGTAGTTGGCGAAATCGTAGATCTCGTCGTACACGTCCTGGCCCACCTGCTCCGGGATGCCCCGGGCGATGCAACCGTCGATCCCCCGGTCGGGGTCGCCGTAGATGAAGGCCTTGCGCTCCCGCTCGATCTGGTCCTTCTTCTTCTTGGAGATGGCCCGGCGCACCATGTCGGCCTGTCCCAGGGAGTAGCCCGCCATGTCCTGGAAGATGCGGATGACCTGCTCCTGGTAGACGATGCACCCGTAGGTCACCTCCAGGATGGGCCGGAGGGAGGGGTGCTTGTAGGTGATCTTCTCCGGGTTCTGCTTGCAGGCGATGAACTGGGGGATGGATTCCATGGGGCCGGGGCGGTAGAGGGCGATGATGGCGGTGATGTCCTCGATGTTCTGGGGCTTGAGGCTCACGCACACGCCGGTCATGCCGGCCGACTCCATCTGGAAGACGCCCGAGGTCTTGCCCTCGGAGAGCATCTGGAAGACGGCCGGGTCGTGGTCGGGCAGGTTTTCCAGGGAAAAGTCCGGCTCCCGGGCCTGGACCAGCTTCACCGCGTCGTCCAGCACCGTCAGGTTGCGCAGGCCCAGAAAGTCCATCTTGAGCAGGCCCAGCTCCTCCAGGGTGGTCATGGTGTACTGAGTGACCACCGATTCGTCGTTTTTCGCCAGGGGCACGTACTCGTGGACCGGGCGGCGGGTGATGACCACCCCCGCGGCGTGGGTGGAGGCATGGCGGGGCATGCCCTCGATGGCCTTGGCCGTGTCGATGAGGCGGCGGATGGTCCCGTCCCCCTCGTAGGCCTCCCGCAGGGGCTTGGAGAGCCGGATGGACTCGTCCAGGGTGATGTGGAGGGCACCGGGGCCGCTGGGCACCTGCTTGGCCACCGCGTCCACCTCGGCGTAGGGGATGTTGAGGGCCCGGCCCACGTCCCGGATGGCCCCCTTGGCGGCCATGGTGCCGAAGGTGACGATCTGGGCCACGTGGTCGGGGCCGTACTTGCGCTGGACGTACTCGATGACCTCCTGCCGCCGGCGGATGCAGAAGTCCACGTCGATGTCGGGCATGGTCACCCGCTCCGGGTTGAGGAAGCGCTCGAAGTACAGGTCGTAGCGCATGGGATCGATCTCGGTGATGCGCAGGCAGTAGGCCACCATGGACCCGGCCGCCGAGCCGCGGCCCGGTCCCACGGGGATCTGGTGGCTCTTGGCGTAGTGGATGAAGTCGGAGACGATGAGGAAGTACTCCACAAAGCCCATCTGGCGGATGACCCCCATCTCGTACTCCAGCCGCTCCCGGTAGGTGGGGGGCGCGTCGGGGTAGCGCCGGGCAAAGCCCTCGTCACAGAGCTTCTGGAAATAGGCGTCCCCGTCGGTGTATCCCTCCGGGAGCTTGAACTCGGGCAGGTGGTACTTGCCAAACTCGAACTCCACCTGGCACCGCTCGGCGATGCGGGCCGTATTGGCCACGGCCTCGGGGTACTCGGGGAAGAGGGTAGCCATCTCCTCCTCCGACTTGATATAGAATTCCCGGGTCTCAAAGCGCATCCGGGAGGGGTCGTCCACCGTCTTGCCCATCTGGATGGCCATGAGGGTGTCCTGCATGGCCGAGTCCTCCCGGGTCAGGTAGTGGGCGTCGTTGGTGAGCACCAGGGGGATGCCGGTCTCCCGGTGGAGGCGGAAGATGCCCTCGGCGGCCTCCCGCTGGGCGGGGATGCCGTGGTCCTGGATCTCCAGGTAGTAGTTCCCCTCCCCGAAGATCTCCTGCATCTCCAGGGCGTGGGCCTTGGCCCCCTCGTAGTTGCTCCCCAGGAGGAGCCGGGGCACCGCCCCCGCCAGACAGGCCGAGAGAGCGATGAGCCCCTCGGAGTGCTCCCGCAGCAGGTCCATGTCCACTCTGGGCTTGATATAAAAGCCCTCCAAAAAGGCCTGGGAGACCAGATAGCTCAGATTCCGGTAGCCCACCTCGTTTTGGCACAGGAGCACCAGGTGGCGGGCGGCCGAGTCCAGCTCGTGGACCTTGTCAAAGCGGGTGCGGGGGGCCACGTAGACCTCACACCCGATGATGGGCTTGATCCCCGCCGCCTTGCAGGCCTTGTAGAAGTCGATCACGCCGTACATCACGCCGTGGTCGGTGATGGCCACCGCGCTCTGCCCCAGGTCCTTCACCCGCTGCACCAGCCCTCCGATGCGGCACGCGCCGTCCAGAAGGCTATACTCCGTATGGACATGTAAATGGACAAAGGACATGGGTCTCCTCCTTTTGATCGGATCTGTATGCGTGTGGGGGCAAATGGGCGGTCCGGAGGCCCGCCCCTACGGTCTGTTGTCGGGGGCGGCGTCCCCGACGCCCCGCGGGAAACGGACGGTTGTCGGGGCAAACGGGCGGTCCGGAGGCCCGCCCCTACGGTCTCTTGTAGGGGGCGGCGTCCCCGACGCCCCGCGGGAAACGGGCGGTTGTCGGGGCAAATGGGCGGTCCGGAGGCCCGCCCCTACGGTCTCTTGTAGGGGGCGGCGTCCCCGACGCCCCGCGGGAAACGGGCGGTTGT
Source organism: Clostridium sp. J1101437_171009_A5 (assembly GCF_015547905.1). Classification (NCBI taxonomy): domain Bacteria; kingdom Bacillati; phylum Bacillota; class Clostridia; order Eubacteriales; family Clostridiaceae; genus Clostridium; species Clostridium sp. J1101437_171009_A5. Next base: position 144,894 of record NZ_JADMVY010000004.1, on the reverse strand, counting down.
CGGGGCAAATGGGCGGTCCGGAGGCCCGCCCCTACGGTCTCTTGTAGGGGGCGGCGTCCCCGACGCCCCGCGGGAAACGGGCGGTTGTCGAGGCAGGCGGGCGGTCCGGAGGCCCCTTTCTTATTTCGGCTTCACGATGCTGCCGCAGTTGGGGCAGCGGTACTGCTCCGTCTGTCCGGGCAGCTGGTCGGTGGGGGTGCGCAGGGTGGCCCGGCACAGGGGGCAGGTCTTCCGCCGCACGCCGCCCTGGATGCCGAAGGCCAGGCACAGCACGCCCGCCACATAGCAGACCAGGGCGACGGCCTGGGCCGGCAGGGCGGTCTGGCTCACCGCGCCCAGCAGCAGCAGGACGATCCCCCCTGCCAGCACCGCCATCTGGCGGCCGGATGGTGTTCTCTGCATGGGTGTTCCTCCTTCCGTTATGCTTTCCCCAACTCCATCAGCTTGCGCAGCCGGTGGTTGAGGCAGGACTTGGTCACCGGCGGGTCCAGGGCCTCGGCCAGCTGGGAGAGGGTGAGCTCCGGATGGGCAAGGCGGACCTCCGCCGTGGCGCGCAGCTTGGGGGGGAGCTCGTCCAGCATCCCCCGCTCTTCCAGCCGGTGGATGGCCTCGATCTGCTCCTGGGCGGCCTCCACCGCCTTGTCCAGGTTGGCCGCGTCGCAGTTCACCCGGCGGTTGACGCCCCCCACCACCGCCTTCTCCGCCTTGGCGTTCATCACGGCCATGGCCGAGAGGGGCGCGCCGATGCCGGTGAGGAAGTCCTCGATGGTCTCGCTCTGTTTGAAATAGGTGATGTAGTGGGACTTGCGGGTGGTCTCCTTGGGGAAGAAGCCCGCCTCCCGCAGCAGGGCGCTCATCTCCCGGCTCACGTTGTAGTGGGAGGTGGCCAGCTCCAGGTGGTAGCGCTTGGTGGGGTCGGTCACCGATCCCCCCGCCAGAAAGGCCCCCCGGAAGAAGGCGGTGCGGCAGTGCTCCTCCTCCAACACGGCGAAATTGATGTGGTGGGCCAGGGTCTCCCCGGGGTCGTAGCCGAAGACCTCGCAGATGGCGGAGAGCTTGTCCGCATCCTGAATGGCGAAGATGTACTTTCCCCGGTGCTCCGGCTCGGTCTGGCGGTCAAAGCGGAGCTTGAAGGCCTTCTTGAAGAGGGCCGGAAGCCGCCGGGCAAACTCCTCGGATTCGGTGACGATCCGGGCCCCGGCGGCCGAAAACTGATTGCAGAAGAGCAGCACCCCGTAGGCTTCCGCCTGGGCGCAGCAGCGGCGGGAGAGCTCATTCCGGCACAGCTCCCCCTTGGTCTCCGATGCGAAGGACATGGCCGCTCCCCCCTTAAAAGATCCGGGTGTGGGCCCGCTCTTCGTAGATCTCCATCACCGCCTGGGCCAGACGGGTCACCGAGTGGCGGGCGTAGTTGGAGGTCTCGGAGGAGACCGGACGGGTGACCAGCTCCACCCCCAGGGCCTCGATGGCCTCCTTGTCCACGGTGATGGGGATGGCGTCCTCCTCCCGGTAGCGCTCCAGAAGGCCGGGCCGCACCGGGGCGGAGTTGCACAGGCACAGGTCCACCAGCCCCGGGCCGGAGTGGTCCAGGAGGGCGGCCACGTGGTCGGAGGCCGTCATCCCCTCGGTCTCGCCGTCCTGGGTCATGATGTTGCAGATGTAGAGCTTGAGGGCCTTGGAGCGGCACACCGCCTCGGCGATCCCGTCCACCAGCAGGTTGGGGATCACGCTGGTGTAGAGGCTCCCCGGCCCCAGCAGGATGAGCTCGGCCTCCTCAATGGCCTCCACCGCCGCGGGCAGGGCGGCCGGACGCTCGGGCAGGAGCCGGACGCTGCGGATGCGGCAGTCCTGCTCCTTCTTGAACTGGAAGATCTTGGACTCCCCCACCACGGAGGTGCCGTTTTCGAAGGTGGCCTCCAGCTGCACGTTTTCGTTGGTCACCGGGAGGATGCGCCCCGAGATGGCCAGTACCTCGCTCATGCGGGCCACCGCCTCGTCGAAGGAGGGGTAGATCCCGTTGAGGGCGGCCAGGATGAGGTTGCCGAAGGACTGCCCGGTCAGCCGCCCCGAGCCGCTGGGAAAGCGGTAGCTGAGCAGCTGCTCCATCACCGGCTCGGCGTTGGCCAGGGCCTCCATGCAGTGGCGGATGTCCCCCGGAGGCGGCATACCCAGGTCCTCCCGCAGCACCCCCGAGCCGCCGCCGTCGTCGGCCACGGTGACGATGGCCGTGAGATTGCGGGTATGTAGCTTCAGGCCGCGCAGCATGGTGGACAGTCCCGTCCCCCCGCCGATGGCCACGATCTTGGGGCCGCGGCCCACTTCACAGCAATTCCGTTCTGTCATGTACGATTCCTCCGCACTGAATGGGTGGGGCCTGCCCCACGGCAAGCCTTATGCCCGGGTCATGTCCCGGTGGTTCTCGCTGGCGTCATAGCCCTTCTGGCGAATGAACTCGGCCAGGGCCCGGGTGACGGCCACCGAGCGGTGCTGTCCGCCGGTGCAGCCCACGGCGATGACCAGCACGGTCTTTCCCTCGGCCACGTACTGGGGCAGGAGGAAGTTCATCAGGTTCTCCAGATGGGTCATGAAGTCCCGGGTCTGTTGGTAGTGGAACACGAAGGAGCGCACCGGCTCGTCCAGTCCGGTCTGGGTGCGCAGCTCCGCGATGTAATAGGGGTTGGGCAGGAAGCGCACGTCAAAGACCAGGTCGGCCTCGATGGGGATGCCGTACTTGAAGCCGAAGGAGATGACGTTGATGCTCATGGCGTGGGGGACCTGCCCGTCTCCGAAGAGGCGCAGCACCTCCCCCCGTAGCTTGGCGGTGGAGAGGGCGGTGGTGTCGATGATGTACTCGGCCCGCTGCCGCACCGGCTGGAGGGCGTCCCGCTCCTCCTGGACGGCCTGGGCCAGGGACCGCCCGTCCCGGGAGAGGGGGTGGATGCGCCGGGTCTCCTTGTAGCGCTTGATGATGGCCTCGGGGGCGGCCTCCACGAAGAGGATCTTGTACACGCACCCCATCTCCTTCAGGGCGCTCAGGGCCTCAAAGAGGTCGTCAAAGGTGTGTCCGCCCCGGATGTCGGTCACCAGGGCCACCCGCTGATACTTGCCCTGTCCCGCCATGCACAGCTCGGCAAACTTGGGGATGAGCGGGGCGGGCATGTTGTCCACCACGTAAAATCCCATGTCCTCGATAAAGGACGCCGTCTTGCTCTTTCCCGCTCCGGACAGGCCGGAAATGATCACAAATTCCATCCCTCTTGCTCCTCTCTCCCGCGGGGACCGCTCAGATCCCCAAAGTGCGAACCTCCATCTCCAGCGTCACGCCGGTCTCCCGGAAGACGGTCTCCCGGATGTGGGCGGTCAGATCCATCACGTCGGCGCAGGTGGCCCCGCCCCGGTTGATGACAAAGCCCGCGTGCTTCTCCGACACCTGGGCGCCCCCCACGCGCTTGCCCTTCAGGCCGCAGCGCTCGATGAGGGCGGCGGCAAAGTGCCCCTCGGGCCGCTTGAAGGTGCTCCCCGCGCTGGGGTACTCCAGGGGCTGCTTCTCCCGGCGGCGGGCGGCCAGGTCCTCCATCTTGGCGCGGATGTCGCCCCGCTCCCCCCGCTCCAGGCGGAAGACGCCGCCCAGGATCAGGCGCGTGCCGTCGGAAAAGGCGCTGTGCCGGTAGGAGAAGCCCTGCTCCTCCCCCACCACGGCGCAGATGGTCCCCTCCGGCGTGAGGACCCGGGTCTCCTGGGCGACCTGACACATCTCGCCGCCGTAGGCCCCCGCGTTCATCATCAGGGCGCCCCCCACGGTGCCGGGGATGCCGTGGGCAAACTCCAGCCCGGTGAGGCCGTGCTCCAGGGCAAAGTTGGCCAGCCGGGAGAGCAGCACCCCGCTTCCGGCCCGGATGACCTCCCCCTCCACCGAGAGATGGTCCATCCCGTCAAAGGTCTTGAGGATCAGGCCCTCATACCCGGTGTCCGACACCAGAAGGTTGGAGCCGTTGCCCATGAAAAAGGGCTCGATCCCATGGGCGCGGGCCGCCTGGACCACGCCCGCGGCCTCCTCCTCACTGCGGGGCAGCGCCATCAGCCGGGCGGGCCCCCCGATGCGAAACGAGGTGTGCCGCTCCATCGGCTCCCGCTCCCGCAGCTCCATGCCGGGAAACCTCTCTCTGAGTGCCTGAATCAATGCGGAATAAACGTCCATGGAAACCTCCAAACGATCGATCCTCTGACCGCCGCCGCCCGGGATTTCCCCGTTGGCCCGGCCAGTCTATAACTCTTATTATAACAGCTTTTTCCATAGATTAGAATAGGCCCGTCCCAAATCCCCCCATCACAGAGAAAGACCGCGGGAAGCCCCTGTCAGAAGGCTCCCCGCGGTGTTGGGTCCTGGAAGGAGGGCCGGCAGGCGGCAGGACCCGCTGCAAGCAGTCCGCCGGGCGGCCCTGAAAGCATCATACCGCGGCGCCAGGGCCGTTCGATATGGAAAAAAAGTCGGAGCAAGCACTTGCACGCTTGCCCCGACATGGAGCAGGTGACGGGAATCGAACCCGCGTGTTCAGCTTGGGAAGCTGACATTCTACCATTGAACTACACCTGCATCTTGGTTACTGACTCGGATATTATAGCACGCCCCATCCGGTTTGGCAAGTGATTTTTTCCCAGATGGTCCCGGCTTTTTGGCCCGCTCCCCTTTCCTGCGCAAAATCCATCGAATCGGGTCCCACAATAAAAAATATCCCTCCGGCCTTCCGGTATGTTCCTTCTCTGCCCGGAAATACTGAGGAACAGACCGTTTCTGCACAGGAGGGACCGCGCAATGATAGGAAAAGTGGAAATCTGCGGCGTCAATACGTCCAAGCTCAAGGTCCTCAAAAATGAGGAGACCATGGCGCTGCTGAAACAGGCCAAGGCCGGAGACGCGGAAGCCCGGGAGGCCCTGATCTCCGGCAATCTCCGGCTGGTCCTCTCGGTCATTCAGAAATTTTCCGGCCGCGGCGAAAACGTGGACGATCTCTTTCAGGTGGGGTGCATCGGCCTCATCAAGGCCATCGACAACTTCAATACCGACCTGGACGTGCGCTTCTCCACCTACGGCGTGCCCATGATCGTGGGGGAGATCCGCCGCTATCTCCGGGACAACAGCGCCGTGCGGGTCTCCCGCTCCATGCGGGACACCGCCTACAAGGTCTTGCAGGTCAAGGAGACCTTCCTCTCCCAGCACCAGCGGGAGCCCTCCATCGAGGAGATCGCCAAGGCCCTGGACGTGCGCCGGGAGGAGATCATCTTCGCCCTGGACGCCATCGTGGACCCGGTCTCCCTCTATGAGCCGGTCTACTCCGACGGCGGGGACGCCATCTGCGTCATGGACCAGGTGCGGGACTCCAAAAACACCGACGAGAACTGGCTGGAGCACATCGCCCTCAAGGAGGCCATGGCCCAGCTCTCCGACCGGGAGCGGCACATCCTCAACCTGCGCTTTTTCGAGGGGCGGACCCAGATGGAGGTCTCCACCGAGGTGGGCATCTCCCAGGCCCAGGTCTCCCGTCTGGAGAAAAATGCCATCAAGCAGCTGCGCAAAAATATGTGAGAGTGTATGACATCGCCCCGGCCAAAAGGCCGGGGCGATGTGCGCGGGTCGGTCACGCAGGTTCCAAACACCTCATATTATATTCTTCTTCCCCGCACCAGCAGCATCATGGGGCGGCGCAGCTCGTCCGCCATGCCCGGCACGTCCATCAGGGCGGGATCGGGCCGGGGCTCCACCACCCGCTCCAGCGCAAAGCCGGTCTCCAGCAGCGTGTTGAGCCAGTCGGTCAGGGTGTGGTGGTATTTCACCACCTCACAGCCCAGGAAATGGGCGGTGCGCTTCCCCTCGGTAAAGTACCGGTCCACCGGCCAGTGGAGCGGCCGGCCGTTCCCATCGCAGTACCAGTCCTGGCTTCCCTCCGCGGTAAAGATCGGGTGCTCGCAGGAGAACACGAACACCCCGCCCGGTACCAGCAGGTCGTGGACCTTCTGAAAGACCGGCCGCAGGTCGTCCACGTAGTGCAGGGCCAGCGAGCTGAGGGCCACATCAAAGGAGCCCGCCTCCCCCTCCAGGTCCTCCATGGCCGCCCGGCGGTAGGTGATGCGGGGGTCCTGGGTCATTTCCCTGGCCCGCTCCAGCATTTTCTCCGAGAGGTCGGTCCCCAGCACCGACCGGGCCCCCTGCTCCGCGGCATAGCGGCAGTGCCACCCGAACCCGCAGCCCAGGTCAAGCACCCGCTTGTCCGTGAAATCGGGCAGGAGCTTTTTCAGCTCGTGCCACTCGCCGGCCGCCCGCAGCCCCTCCACGGAGCGGGGAAAGCGGCTGTATGCTTCAAAAAATGTCTCGTTGTCGTAGTGGTTTTCTTTCATGGTTTCACCTTATTCTATACGGTCCATCCGGCGCGCTTACCCCCGGTAGGGCCGGTATCCGTTCCCCCGGCCCCGTCCTTTCCCGTAGGCCCGGCGTTTTCTCCGGCCCCCGCTGGAGACCACCAGCAGCACCAGGATCACCAGGCCCAGCACCACGCCGTACACGGTCAGGCCCACCTGGTTGGGGGAGCGGAGCAGGTCCACCGGGTTCCAGGAGGGGATCACCTGTTTGCGCCCCTCGGGAGCGGCATAGCGCTCGTCCACCGTCCCCATGGACCGGAGGTAGGAGGCCAGAGCGTACCACTCCTTCACCTCCGCGCCGCTGGCGTTGTGGATGATGCGCGCCTCCAGGTCCTCCACCGGCGCGCCGTTCTCGTCCCGGGGGGTGATGCCCAGGATGCCGAAGGACTGGCCGTTGACCGTCCCCAGCATCTGCCCGCAGTAGAGCCCCGTCACCACCCGGTAGAGCCGGTCATCCTCGATGGGCACCCGGGTCCCGTCCTCCAGCACCTGCCAGCAGTCGGTGACCTTGTTGAAGATCAGCCGGTGGGGGTTGAGGCTCCAGCCCATCCCCGCGCCGTAGAGCTGGGCCTCGGGCATCAGGGGGGTGACCGAGGCGTCCACCTCAAAGGCGTCCTTCAGCTCATGCCCGTACAGGTAGGCCGAGATGAGGGGATAGCCCGGCGTCCCGTCCGCCCCGATCCCCAGGGAGGACACCTGGAAGGCGTCCGCCGTGGTGATGGGCCCCGGGGTGAAGGAGCTGCGGATCACGCCCTCGGCCACCACGGCGAAGTCCACCGGTACATAGTCCGCCCCCTCGGCCTTCTTCACCGCATAGAGATAGGAGTCGGCGATCAGGTTGCCCAGGGGCTCCTCCTGCTGCGCCTCTCCAAAGGTCTGGATGGCGGGAAAGGACCAGGGATTTTGGGCCAGCACCTGGTCGTACCCCAGGCCGTAGTCCCGCAGATATCCCTCTTCCACCTTTCGCTGAAAGACCTCAGCCATGGCCACCATCTCCGGGTCCTCGGGCACGGTCTCGTCCACCGGGAGGAGGGTGTAGTCCACCAGCTCCAGCCCGCCGTTCTCGTTCCGCTCCACCGTCAGCCGGCCCAGATTGGCCGTGTCCGCCCCGCAGGAGACGATGAGGGTGTCCCCCACCCGGATGGGCTCCTCCAGGGTGGTGTGGGTGTGGCCCGAGAGGATCACGTCGATCCCGTCCACCTTCCGGGCCAGCTCGTAGTCCTCCCCCTTGCCGTTGTCCGTGCCGCTGTGGGAGAGGCAGACGATGAAGTCGGCCTCCTCCCTGGCCTGGATCTCCTGCACCACCCGCTGGGCTGCCTGGGCCGCCGGCTCAAACTCCATGCCGGACATGGGCGCGTTGGAGTCGGCCTCCTCCCCCATCACGCCGAACACCGCGATGCGCAGGGGGTCCCCGTCGGCGGAGCGGCCCAGCTCGATGACGGTATAGTCGGTGACGCCGTAGTTCTCCCAGGCTGCCCAGCTCTCGGTGTCGCTCTCCGGGGGGCGGTAGTTGGCCTCCACGATGGCGGGGAGGGTCTCCCCGCTCTCCACCGCCGCGTTCAGCATGGCCGCAAGCCCTCCGGCGCGGTAGTCGAACTCGTGGTTTCCAAAGGTGGTGGCGTCATACCGCATTTCCCCCAGGGCCCGCAGCTCGGGGGCGTCGGTGGAGTAGATGGTCTGGAGCAGGGACCCCATGGAAAAGTCCCCCGCGTCCAGGGTCACCAGGGCCTGGCCCTCCCCGCTGGGAAAGGCCTCCCGCTCCTGCCGGAGCAGGGTGGCCAGACGGGTGTATCCCCCATATGCTCCCCCCTCCGACTCGGTGGGGTACCAGTGGTCGTGGGTGTCGTGGGTAAACAGGATGCGCAGGGTATCGCGCTCCCCCTGGGCCTGGGCGGGGGCAGCGCTCCCTGCCAGCACCGCGCCCAGCAGCACCAGGACCGGAATGCACCGGACTCCTCTCATTTCCAGTATCCTCCCTTTTTTCTGTCTTTCCTGGTCTCATTATGCCATAACCTGCACAAAAAGGGAAGGGCCCCGGCCCGCACTCTTTGGGAAGTCTCTTTTCGCATTTTCCCGTTGACAAGCGTCTTGAATCCTGCTATACTAATCAGGCACAATAAAGCAGAACGGTCCCCGTCCTCACCTCCAGCACAGAGCGAAGAGGTTGATAGCGTTGCAGAACACGCCGGAATTCCGGCGGTGTTTTTCGTGCGATTGCGGGTACCGGGCTGGTAGCCGCTTTTTTGTTTTGCTTATTGAGAATGGGAGGTGCTGTCGTATCAGCAACAAGGGTCATCAAATCAACGAAGAAATCCGCGACAAGGAAGTCCGTCTGGTCTCTGCCACCGGCGAGCAGCTTGGTATCATGTCTGCCCGGGAGGCGCTGGAGAAGGCCATGGAGGCCGATCTGGACCTGGTGAAGATTTCCCCCACCGCCGTCCCCCCCGTCTGCAAGCTCATGGACTACGGTAAGTTCAAGTTCGAGCAGACCAAGCGGGAGAAGGAAGCCAAGAAGAATCAGCGCGTCGTGGAGATCAAGGAAGTCCGCATGTCTCCCAGCATTGACGTGAACGACTTCAACGTCAAGCTGCGCAACGCTCAGAAGTTCCTGGGCGAGGGCAACCGCGTCAAGGTCACCGTCCGCTTCCGCGGCCGTGAGATGGCGCATACGGACATCGGCAAGAATCTGCTGGTGAAATTCGCGGAGGAGTGCGGCGAGGTCGCCACGTTGGATAAGGAGCCCAAGCTGGACGGACGGCACATGTCCATCTTCCTCTCCCCCAAGACCGCGAAGGAGACCAAGAAGTAAGAGGGCTTCCTTCTTACCTGTATCCTGGATATTGTTAAAGTAAAGGAGATCACTACCATGCCTAAGCTGAAAACCCACAGCGGCGCGAAGAAGAGATTCAACCTCACCAAGACCGGCAAGGTCAAGCGCGCCCACGCCAACAAGCGTCACCTGCTCAACGGTCACGGCAAGACCACCAAGCTGAAGAGAGGCCTCCGTGCCGGCGCTTACGCGGACAAGACCAACGAGCCCGCCATCAAGCGTCTGATCCCTTATAAATAAGAACTTTTTACTCATTGATATAGGAGGCTAATCTACAATGGCTAGAGTTAAAGGCGCGATGATGACGCGCAAGAGAAGAAATAAGACCCTGAAGCTGGCGAAGGGCTACTTTGGCGCGAAGTCCAAGCACTTCAAGATGGCCAAGGAGCAGGTCATGAAGTCCCTGGTGTACGCTTACACCGGCCGCCGTCTGAAGAAGCGCGATTTCCGTCAGCTCTGGATCGCCCGCATCTCCGCCGGCTGCAAGCAGAACGGCATGAACTACTCCACCTTCATGAACGGCCTGAAGAAGGCTGGTGTGGAGATCAACCGCAAGATGCTCTCCGAGCTGGCCATCCACGACAAGGCTGCTTTCACCCAGCTGACCGAGCTGGCCAAGAGCAAGCTGGCCTAAGATTCGATAGAAAAACCGGAACTCCGTCTGGAGTTCCGGTTTTTTGTTTGTCTGTCTCCCGATTACCTGCGCCGGTCCATGTGCTCCTGCCACCGCTGGCGGAAGAGCTCCAGATGGCACCGCTCATCGGCCAGAATCCGCCGCAGATTGGCCCGCACGTTCTCGTCCCCGATCCAGCGGGCCTGGTTCTCGTAGATCCGGATGGAGGCCTCCTCCGCCCGGACGGCGGCCTGCAATAAGGGACCCATCATCCGGTTATACTGATTGTACTCGGGCGACCACCAGACCCGCCGGCCCCGCTGTACGCTCCACAGGCGGGGCTCGCCCCCCAGCTGCACCGCCAGCGCCCCGAAGATCTCCAGGTGGTGGAGCTCCACCATGGCCACCTCGTGGAAGGTCTGGGCCAGCGCCTCCTCCCCGGCGCACACCAGCTGGTCATACAGATACAGGGACGCCGCGGACATCTCGGACGTCCCGCCCCCCATGTTGCTCAGCATGGCCCGGGCATAGCGGAGGTTTCTGCCCTCCACCCGGATCTCCGGATAGGGCTCCGGCGCGCGGAAGGCCGCGGCCACGCAGATCATTTCCATCGGTACCCCTCCCTTCCTTAAATCTAATTTTAAATATTATATCTCACACTCCTATTGACTATTTCTTGCGATGCGTGTTATACTAACCATAGCAGAGGCGGTGTACGCCTTTCAATCTATGCGTGATCGGGTGACTTTTATGAACCATGAACATATCCTGCCTGGCGATTCCTCCAAGCTCTATTACCACACTGCTCCCCGCCGGAAGCGGATCTCCGAACAGGGCCGGGACCCCTACGACGGCCTGCGCCCCTGGTCGGCCATCACCCACGGTGCGGGCGCCCTGCTGGGCGTGGTGGGCACCGTGGCTCTCCTCCTGCGCGCCTGGGCCCTGGGTCTGGACGCCTGGCATGTGGTGTCCTTTCTGATCTACGGGCTGTCCATGATCGGGCTCTATACGGCCAGTACCCTCTACCACTGCGTCAACACCAGCGTCAAGGGCCGCATCGCCCTGCGCAAATACGACCACACCTCCATCTATCTCCTCATCGCCGGGTCCTATACCCCCATCTGTCTGGTCCCCCTGCGGACCTACGGTCTCTGGGGATGGGTCCTCTTCGGGGTGATCTGGGCGCTGGCCCTGGCGGGCTTCGCGCTGGCGGTGGCCTGGATCGACGCCCCCCGCTGGGTGACCTCCGGGCTGTGCCTCTTCATGGGGTGGATGGCGCTGGTGGCCCTGGTCCCCCTCACCCAGGTGCTCCCCGCCGCCGGATTTTTCTGGCTCCTGGCGGGCGGTGTGCTCTACTCGGTGGGCGGCGTGCTCTACGCGGTCAAGTGGCCCGGCCGGAACAACCCCCGCTTCGGCTGTCACGAGATCTTCCACGTGTTCATCCTGCTGGGCAGCGTCTGCCACTTTATCCTCATGTATCAGGTGGTCGCTTTCCTCTAAGTTGATCCTGCACCAAGGCCGCAGTCCGATGGACTGCGGCCTTTTCCTTCCGGTTGACAGACCGGACCGGGAGGCACTATACTGAATACAAACTCATCCAAGGAGGTCCTCCCTATGGCACATATCGCATGGATCGGCGCCGGTGTGATGGGACGCCCCATGGCCGGCCATCTGGCCGCCCACGGACACAGCGTTTCCGTCTATACCCGCCGTTTTGAAACCCTCTCTGAAGTGGCGGCCCAGTATCATCTGACCCCCTGCTCCACCATCGCCCAGGCGGTCCAGGACGCCGACGCCATCTTTGTCATGGTCGGCTATCCCCGCGACGTGGAGGAGGTCTTTACCGGCGCGGAGGGCATCTTTGCCCACGCCAAGCCCGGCGCGCTGGCCATCGACATGACCACCTCCTCCCCCGCGCTGGCCCAGCGGCTCCACGCCCTGGGAAAGGAGCGTGGCATCCGCGTGCTGGACGCCCCGGTCTCGGGCGGAGACAGCGGCGCCCGCAACGCCTCCCTCTCCATCATGGTGGGGGGCGACGAGGCCGACTTTGAGGCGGCCGCCCCCTTCTTCGCCTGCATGGGCAAGAGCATCCACTACATGGGCCCCGCCGGGGCCGGACAGCACACTAAGGCCGCCAACCAGATCGCCGTGGCGGGGGCCACCGCCGCCTATACCGAGGCGCTGGTCTACGCCCAGCAGGTGGGGCTGGATCCCCAGGCCATGCTCCAGGCCATCGGCGGCGGAGCGGCGGGCTCCTGGCAGATCGCCAATATGGCCCCCCGGGTGCTCAAGGGCGATTTTGCCCCCGGCTTTTTCATCAAGCACTTCATCAAGGACATGCGCATCGTCCAGGAGGAGTGCCGCAGCCGCGGCGTGGACCTGGAGATGCTCAACACCGTCTGCGCCCTCTATGAGAAGATGGCGGAGGACGGCCTGGAGAACGAGGGGACCCAGGCCCTGATCCAATATTACCAGTCCCGCTGAACACTTCTCAAACATGCAGTCTTTTCTTGCGGAGACGCAGTTTGCCCCGGCCCGGTTTCCTGATCCGGGCCGGGGCTTTTTTCGGGCGTTTCTGGGTGCTTTTTCTGTTTTTGTGTCTCTTTGCCATTGACAAATGCCATTTCCTCCGCCTACAATGGGAAAATACTTGCTCAAACGCGATATTCCAGCCAGAAAGGATCGGATGTGCCCCGTGACCCGTGATCGTATGCTCCGCTTCTGGCGGGGACCATGGAGACGCAATCCATGGCTCCGCCTTCCCGTCATCGGCTTTGCCCCGCTGCTCCTCCTCTACCTGTGCCAGCTCATCACCTTACAGGGCGCACCAGAGGCCGCGGCCTGGATGGACAGCCATGTGCAGGCCGTCTTTTTTACATACTGCTTTCTCTTTTTGCTCCAGCAGCTGCTCCTGCTTCTGACCCGGCGATTCTTCGCGGCGGCGGCCATGCTCACGCTGCCCCTGCTCCTCTTCTCCATCGCCAACCACTTGAAGGAGGTCCTCAACGGCGCCCCCATCCTGGCCAGCGACCTGGCCATGACCGGGCAGGCCGGGCAGATCGCCGGATTTCTCCGTCCCGGGATGGAGCTGGGTACGGCCACCTGGCAGGGGATCGGGCTTGCCCTCCTCCTGCTGGTGCTGGCCTTTCTCTTCTCCAAGGGGGAGCCCTCCCCCCGCTGGAACCGGCTCCCCCGCCGCCTGGGCTGCCTGGCCCTGACCCTCTCTCTGCTGGGCAATCTCCTGTGGATGCCCCCTTCCCGCGCCCTCCTCTCCGGCCCCGAGGGGGAGAGCCAGGGGGAGCGCAACCAGCGTCTGGGCCTGCTCTCCGGCATGTACAGCGCCCTGTGCGAGAGCGCCATGGAGGCCCCCGATGCCTACACCGAGAACAACCTCAACCGCATCCTCCTCCAGCTGGAGGCCGCCCAGGAGCCCGCCGACCCCCAGGCCCAGCAGCCCAACATCATCCTCATCCTGTCGGAGAGCTTCTTCGACATCACCGCCCTCCCCGGCATCACCTTTGCGGAGGACCCCATCCCCAACTTCCACGCCCTCCAGCAGGAGGCCGCCGGGGGGACCTTCCTCTCCTCCGCCTATGCGGGGGGCACCGGGAATGTGGAGATGGAGCTCTTCACCGGCGTCCCCTCCGCCTTCCCCGGCGCGTCGGAGAGCCTCACCACCCTCAGCGACCGCACCGCCTACTCCCGTCTCCCCTCCCTGGTCAAGGCCCTGGAAGGGCAGGGCTATGAGACCGCCATGGTGCACTCCTACAACGACAGCCTCTACAACCGCGCCTCCAACCTGCCCGCCATCGGCTTCGACCAGCTGGTGTACGACGAGGACTTCACCGTGGAGCCCCGGTATGCGGGCGGCTACCTCTCGGACGACACCCTGGCCGACCAGCTCCTTACCCTCTTCGTGGAGAAGGGGGACGCCCCCCTCTTCCTCTACGGTCTGACCATGGAGAACCACCAGCCCTATTACGACGGGAAATTTTCCTCCCCCTCCGGGATAGACTATACCTGTCCCAGTCTGACCGGAGCCGACCTGGGGGCCCTGGACTCCCTGATCCACGGCCTCCACGACGCCGACGCCATGCTGGGCAAGCTGGTGGACGCCCTGGAGGACTGCGGAGAGCCCGTCCTCCTGGTCTTCCTGGGGGACCACCTGCCCGGGCTCTCTCTGGGCACTTCGGACTCCATCTACTCCAAGCTGGGCTACTCCTCCTCCCCCAACACCGAGGACTGGGACACCCAGGAGCTCTTCCGGATGCACCAGACCTCCTATGTGGTGTGGAACAACTACGGCGCGGAGCTGGAGGCCCCCGACCTGGTGAGCGTCTCGGGCATGGGAACCCAGATCCTGGACTGGGCGGGGCTCTGGAAGCCCCTCTGGTTCACCTGGGTGGACCAGGCCGGTGAGGACATGCTGCTCTACCGGGAGCGGCTCTTCGTGGACGGCGCGGGGACGGCCTACGCCGCCCCGCCCGAGGAGAGCGCGGAGACCGTCTCCATCTACCGCTCCCTGGTCTACGACATCCTCTACGGGGAACACTATATTGCGGAGGAGCTCACCTGCTACACCCCTGAGCGGGAATAAATTCCATCCCCCGGCCCTTGCCAAAGGGGTCACAGCCCGCTATGATAGGGGAGAAGCGCAAGCAACCCAACCGAACAGGAGGCTCGTTTTCCGGTGCGCATTGTGAAATCTGTTTTTCGTATCCTGCTGCGGCTCATTCTCATTGCGGCCGCTCTGGCCGCCCTGGCCGCGCTCACCCTGGCCTTTCTCCGCTGGCGGGGCTACATCCTCCTGCCGGACGAGGTCCATCCCCCCGAGTGGCAGGTCTTCGGCGTGGACGTGTCCACCTACCAGGGGGAGGTGGACTGGACCTCCCTGGCCGGGCAGGGGGTGGACTTCGCCTTCATCAAGGCCACCGAGGGCAGCGGCCTCAAGGACGTGCGCTTTGCGGAGAACTGGAGCGGCTCCCAGGCCGCCGGCATCCGCCCCGGGGCCTACCATTTCTTCAGCTACGACAGCCCCGGCGAGACCCAGGCCCAGAATTTCATCGAGACCGTGCCGGTGACGCCGGGCTCCCTCCCCCCGGTGGTGGACATCGAGTTTTACGGCTCCTATCTGGATGAGCCGGCCGACGCCGCTTCCACCAAGGCCATTCTGGACCCCCTCCTGGAGGCGCTGGAGGAGCACTACGGCGTCAAGCCCATCCTCTACGCCACCTACCGCTCCTACCAGCTCTACCTCTCCGGGCGGGAGTATCAGGACTACCCCCTCTGGATCAGCAGTCCCCTGGTGGCCCCCCTGCTCCACGACTGGGACTTCTGGCAGTATAGCCACGCCGCCCGGCTGGAGGGCTATCAGGGCCGGGAACAGCGCATCGACCTGAACGTCTTCCGTGGCAGCCGGAAGGCCTTCGATGCCTTCGGCCTGCCCACTGCATAATAAGAAAACGGCCCTCCGGCTTGTTGCCGGAGGGCCATTCTTTTTTACTGTATCTGCACGGTGCTCTCGTCTATATAGACGCTGCCTTCCCATCCCGACTCCTGCGCGTCTCCGTACACGGCCACCCCTTCCTGGGGGGTGAGGGTGTACTCATAATAGACATGGGCTTCGTCGCTCTCTCCCGGGAGGAGCACCGTGGTCTCCGTCTGGGCCTCTGTCACCACGTCCACCGACCGGTGCGCGCCCCAGTCCATCCAGCGGGAGATCTGCCGGGCCCCGGAGTAGATGGAGGCCGCCACCAGGACGCACAGCACCGCGCCCACCGTCCACCGGGTCCGCCGGTCCGGCCGGCGCCGCTGGTCCGACACGCCGCACAGCCGCGCCGCCAGCTCCTCCGGCGTGCCCCACTGCTCCATCAGGCGCGCCTCTCCCTCCGCCCCCGCTTCCGCCAGGGTGCGCTCGTAATAGGTCACCAGGCGCTCGGCCTCCGCTCGATCCACCCGGAGGATCAGGGCATTCCACAGCCCCTGCAAATAGGCTTCCTTCGTCATATTTCCTTTCCTCCCGCTGTCCTGTGGTTGTTCGGTGCTATCATATAATATCCCCGGCCCACAGACAAGGCTCCCTTCTTTAAAATCGGATTAAAAATCAGGCTGTCAAAAAAGCCGTTTGCCCTGCAATCCGCTCTGTCCTGCCTGCATGGAAAAGCCCTCGGCAGAGTTTTGCCGCCCGCAGGCGGCAAAAGAACGTCCAAATCTGTTTTTTCCGGGGACATGCGCCTCGGAAAAAACTCTGCTCAGGCCGCAAGTGTGCGAGCGAAAGCGAGTGCATGCGGCGGCCTGCATCCCCCTCGAAAAAATGCTTGCATTTTTGAGACGCGTGTCGAACTGTTTCGACACGCTGTCCGGATTTGCTTCCTTGTCGACCAGCCCCTCTCCCACCCGGTTATCTTTGTCTATCCTGCACAATTCCAAATTCATTTCCAACACCGGAACATCCTGTATTCCCGCTTTTAGGGGTTGTAAAATGAAAAATTTTGTACTATTATGTAAGTTACGTGTATTTCATATTTTCCGAGCGGGGCCGGTCCGGCCCTGGGAACATGAAGGAGATTTCGGCTATGAGCCTGCGCATCGGCATTGATATCGGCTCCACCACCGTCAAGGTCGTGGTGCTGGATGAATCCAACAAACTGCTCTTCCGTTCTTATGAGCGGCACTACTCCAAGACCCGCGAGCGGGCCTGCGAGACCCTCCACTCCATCGAGGACCGATTCCGGGGCCAGCAGGTCAAGCTGGTCATCACCGGCTCGGCCGGCCTGGGCGTTGCCAAGGCCAGCAACATCGATTTCGTGCAGGAGGTCTACGCCACCGCCGCCGCCGTCCGGGAGTACTACCCCGCCACCGACGCCGTCATCGAGCTGGGCGGCGAGGACGCCAAGATCATCTTCTTCGGCGGCGCCCTGGAGGAGCGCATGAACGGCTCCTGTGCCGGTGGAACGGGTGCCTTCATCGACCAGATGGCCACCCTGATGAACGTCACCGCGGACGAGCTGGACCGGCTCTCCCTCCAGCATGAGAAGATCTACCCCATCGCCTCCCGCTGCGGCGTGTTCGCCAAGACCGACATCCAGCCCATCCTCAACCAGGGCGGGCGGAAGGAGGACGTGGCCGCCTCCATCTTCCAGGCCGTGGTGGACCAGACCGTGGCCGGTCTGACCCAGGGCCGGGAGCTCAAGGGGACCATCGTCTTCCTGGGCGGCCCCCTGCACTTCCTCATGGGCCTGCGGGAGCGCTTTGTGGAGACCCTCCACCTGGACGGGGAGCACGCCATCTTCCCCGAGGACGGCGACTGTTTCGCCGCCATCGGCGCGGCCCTCTGCGCCGACGAGTACCGGGAGCGCCCCTTTGAGGAGGTCCTCAAGCTGCTGGAGGAGAGCGTGGACGCCAAGACCACCGTGGACACCATGCCCCCCCTCTTCACCAGTGAGGCCGACTACGCCGCCTTCCTGGAGCGCCACAACGCCAACCACCCGCCCAAGGCCGACCTGGAGACCTACGCCGGACCCGCGTGGCTGGGCATCGACGCCGGCTCCACCACCACCAAGATGACCCTCATCACGGCGGACGGCGGACTGCTCTACACCTACTACCACTCCAACCAGGGCAACCCCGTGGCCATCGTGCTGGAGCAGCTGCGCAAGCTCTACGAGCTGTGCGGGGACCGCATCCAGATCAAGGGCGCGGCGGTCACCGGCTACGGCGAGGCCCTCATCCAGAACGCCTTCCGCTGCGACCTGGGTCTGGTGGAGACGGTGGCCCACTACAAGGCTGCCGCCCACTTCAACCCCGACGTGGACTTCATCATCGACATCGGCGGCCAGGACATGAAGTGCTTCAAGATCCGCAACGGCGCGGTGGACTCCATCATGCTCAACGAGGCCTGCTCCTCCGGCTGCGGCTCCTTTATCGAGACCTTCGCCAAGGCCCTGGGGTATGATATCGCCTCCTTCTCCAAGCTGGGGCTCTTCTCCCCCCGCCCGGTGAACCTGGGCTCTCGTTGTACCGTGTTCATGAACTCCTCCGTGAAGCAGGCCCAGAAGGACGGCGCCAGCGTGGAGGACATCAGCGCGGGACTGTCCATCTCCATCGTGAAGAACGCGGTCTACAAGGTCATCCGGGCCGCCTCGGCCGACGACCTGGGCCGCCACATCGTGGTGCAGGGCGGCACCTTCCTGAACGACGCCGTGCTCCGGGCCTTTGAGCAGGAGCTGGGCCGGGACGTGACCCGTCCCACCATCGCGGGCCTCATGGGGGCCTTCGGCGCGGCCCTGGCCGCCCGGGACCTCCATCTGGAGCGCTCCACCCTCCTGACCCGGGAGGATCTGGCGTCCTTCACCCACACCGCCAAGCCCGTCACCTGCGGCCTGTGCACCAACCACTGCTCCCTCACCGTCAACCAGTTTGACGGCGGACGCAAGTTCATCTCGGGCAACCGCTGCTCCCGCCCCCTGGGCAAGGAGAAGACCCAGCTGCCCGACCTGATGAATTTCAAGTACAAGAAGCTCCGCTCCCTCCAGGGCATGGGCGAGGGGGACGGCTCCCGGGGCCGCATCGGCATCCCCTTCGGCCTGAATATGTACGAGAACCTCCCCTTCTGGTTCACCTTCTTCACCAAGCTGAACTTTGAGGTGGTCCTCTCCCCCGAGTCCTCCCGCAAGCTCTACCTGAAGGGCCAGCGCACCATCCCCTCGGACACGGTGTGCTACCCCGCCAAGCTCCTCCACGGCCATGTGGAGGCCCTGGTGGAGGAGGGGGTGGACGCCATCTGGTACCCCTGCATGTCCTACAACAACGACGAGGGCATCGGCGACAACCACTACAACTGCCCCGTGGTGGCCTACTACCCGGAGCTGCTGGCCGCCAACGTGCCCTCTCTGAAGAAGACCCGCTTCCTGGACCCCTATGTGGGCCTGTGGCGGCACAAGGACTTCATCAAGCGGATCTCCGCCCTCATGGAGCGGGAGTTCCAGATCCCCAAGCGGGAGACCCGCATGGCCGCCCAGGCGGCCTACACCGCCTACGAGAACTACCTGGACGTGGTGCGGGAGACCGGCAAGGAGTACATCGAGTACGCCCGGGCCCACGACATGCCCATCCTGGTCATGTGCGGCCGCCCCTACCACATCGACCCGGAGATCAACCACGGCATCAACGACCTCATCACCTCCTTCGGCTTCGTCCTGGTCACCGAGGACGCCCTGAGCTATCTGGAGGGCTACGCCCCCCGGAAGGTGCTCAACCAGTGGACCTTCCAGAGCCGGATGTACAACGCCGCCCGCTATGTGTGCACCCAGGACGACATGCAGGCCATCCAGCTGGTCTCCTTCGGCTGCGGCACCGACGCCATCACCACCGACGAGCTGCGGGACATCCTGGAGGAGGGCGGCAAGCTCTACACCCAGCTCAAGATCGACGACATCAGCAACCTGGGCGCTGTGACCATCCGCATCCGTTCCCTGATGGCCGCCATCGAGGCCCGGAAGGCCCGGCAGTGAACCTCACCCCATCGAAAGGAAGCAAGCTATGGCTGAATTAGTATACGATAAGACCGGGCGGCTCCTCTTCACCAAGGAGATGAAAGAGGAGTACACCCTCCTCATGCCCCAGATGCTCCCCGTCCACTTCGGCATGATGGCCCGCCTGCTGGAGCGGGAGGGCTTCAAGGTGGAGACCCTCAACACCTCCGGCAAGAGCATCGTGGACGCCGGACAGAAGTACGTCCACAACGACACCTGCTATCCCGCCCTCCTGGTCATCGGCCAGCTCATCGACGCCATCCAGAGCGGGCGGTACGACGTACACAAGGTGGCCCTCCTCATCACCCAGACGGGCGGCGGCTGCCGTGCCTCCAACTACATCCACCTGCTGCGCAAGGCCCTCAAGAAGGCGGGGCTGGAGTTCGTCCCCGTGGTGTCGGTCAACCTCTCCGGCCTGGAGAAGAACCCCGGCTTCCAGCTGACCCTCCCCTTCATCCGCAAGGCGGTGTTCGCCATGATGTACGGCGACATCATCGTGCAGACCTCCAACCAGGTCCGCCCCTACGAGGTCACCGCCGGGCAGACCGACGCGGCCATCGAGTCCTGCATGCAGCGCCTGCTGGACGGCATGGACCAGGGCAAGGGCCTCTCCTACCCCCAGATGTGCGAGAACTTCAAGTGGATCGTCCAGACCTTCCGGGACATTCCCGTCCAGGGGGAGCCCAAGGTCCGGGTGGGCGTGGTCGGCGAGATCTACATCAAGTACTCCCCCCTGGGCAACAACAATCTGGAGCAGTTCCTCCTCGCCGAGGGGGCCGAGCCCGTGGTGCCCGGCCTCACCGACTTCATCATCTTCAAGATCAACAACCGCGAGGTGGACGTGGACCTCTACGGCGGCAAGTGGATCAAGAAGAAGGTGTGCGAGCTCTTTGAGAACTATGTGAAGAAGTGCCAGCGGGCCATGATCGCCGCCATGAGCGCGGGCGGCTTCCGGGCGCCGGGCACCTTTGACGACCTGCGCCGCCTCATCCGGGGCTACCTGGGCGAGGGCAACAAGATGGGCGAGGGCTGGCTCCTCACCGCCGAGATGCTGGAGCTCATCCACTCCGGCACCCCCAACATCGTGTGCACCCAGCCCTTCGGATGCCTGCCCAACCACATCGTGGGCAAGGGCATGATCCGCAAGCTGAAGGACGACTATCCCCTGTCCAACATCGTGGCCATCGACTACGACCCGGGCGCCACCAAGATCAACCAGGAGAACCGCATCAAGCTCATGCTGGCCAACGCCCGTGCCCTGGCCAAGGAGGCCGATTCGGCTTCTCACGCCCCGGCCGGGGAAGAGCGGGTACCCGTGGAGGCCTAAGATGGATGAGCTGCACTTTGTGGACGCCTGCACGGAGGAGCACTTCCGTGCCATGAGCGCCATCCATGCCCGGGGCTGGCACGACACCTACCCCGGCTATGTCCCCGAGGACTACCTGCGGGACGTCATCACCGAGGACCACTGGGTCCCCATCTTTCGGGAGGACCACCGCACCGGGAAGTGCCACGGACTGCTCCTCTACCGGGGAGACACCCCGGTGGCCTGCTGCAATTACGGCCCCGCCCGGCTCTCCCTGCCCAGGGACGCGGCCTATTCCGGCTGGGGCGAGGTGTGCTCCTTCTATGCCGAGCCCGCCGAGATCGGCCGGGGCTACGGCTCCATGCTGATGGAGGAGACCCTCCGCCGCCTGAAGGCGGACGGCTTCGCCTCCTGCTTCGTGCTGGTGCTGGAGGAGAACGCCCGGGCCCGCCGGTTCTATGCCCGCCACGGCTTCGCCTGGGACGGTACCCACAAGGACATCCCCTTCCCCCACGACATGATCTGTGTGGACCTGCGGTATACCAGAACCCTGTAATGGGCCTTCCCGGTTGACTTTTCCTTCCTTTTCTCTTATAATAAACGTGTAAGTTTAAATACTGGCTGTGCTGATTTTGCCCCGTCGTCCCCCCGCACAGCCTGTGACAGAAGCCGGACAGCGGGTTTTCCCATGGAAAGCCCGCTGTTTTTGTCCATCTGTTCCCCAATGGAAAGGAGGATTCCCCCTTGTCTCCCAGCGAAAACAAGATGGGCGTCATGCCCGTCCGTCCCCTGCTGCTCACCATGTCCTGGCCCATGATGCTCTCCATGCTGGTCCAGGCCCTCTACAACATGGTGGACAGCATGTTTGTGGCACAGCTCAACAGCGACGCCTTTGTGGCCCTCTCCCTGGTCTTTCCGGTGCAGAGCCTGATCACCGCCATCCAGGCCGGTACCGGCGTGGGCGTGAACACCATGCTCTCCCGCCGTCTGGGCCAGAAGCGGCCCGAGGAGGCCAGCGCCGTGGCCTGCCACGGCTATTTCCTCTACTTCCTGTGCTGGGTGGTCTTTCTCACCCTGGGCATGCTCTTTGCCCGTCCCTTTATGGAGCTCTACTCCGATGTGCCCCGGGTCATCGAGTATGGCGTGACCTACCTGCGCATCGTGGTGCTGTTCTCCCTGGGTTCCTGCATGCAGTTTGCCGCCGAGCGGGTCCTCCAGGCCAGCGGCAACTCCATCGGCCCCATGGTGATCCAGGGCGTGGGGGCCATCGTCAATCTGATCCTGGACCCCATTCTGATCTTTGGCCTCTTGGGCTTCCCCCGTCTGGAGGTGGCCGGCGCGGCCATCGCCACCGGGCTGGGCCAGGTGGTGGGCATGGTCATCGGCCTGGTCATGGTGGCACGCAGCCCCATCGTCCACGTCTCCTTCCGGGGCTTCCGCCCCCAGGGGGCCATCGTGGCCGACATCTACCGCATCGGACTGCCCGCCATCGTGATGCAGTCCCTCTTCACCATCATGACCCTGGGGACCAACAAGATCCTGGCCCTCTTCTCGGATACCGGCGTCTTCATCATGGGGGCCTATTTCAAGGTGCAGTCCTTCGTGTTCATGCCCATCTTCGGCATGAACAACGGCCTCACCCCCATCGTCAGCTACAACTACGGGGCCAAGCGCCCCGACCGCATCCGGGAGGCCATCCATTTCGCCCTGCTGATCGGCGGAGGCATCATGCTGCTGGGAACGGCGGTCTTCCTCCTCTTCCCCAGGGCGCTGCTGGGCTTCTTTGACGCCGACGCCGCCACCCTGGCCGCCGGCATTCCCGCCCTGCGCATCCTGTGCCTCTCCTTCCTCCCCGCCGGGATCTCCATCCTGCTCAGCTCGGCCTTCCAGGCCCTGGGCGTGCCCTCCCTCAGCCTGGGCCTGAGCCTGCTGCGGCAGGTCATCCTGATCTTCCCCCTGGCCCTCCTGCTGGGCCTTGCGGCGGGTGCGGGGGCGGTCTGGTACGCCTTCGTGATCGCCGAGGCCCTCCCCTGTATCGGCGCGCTGGTGCTGTATCGCTGGTTTTCCAAGACCAAGATCGACGCGATCTCCTGCCAGCCGTAACACCTGTCTCTTCTTGGATTGTGAGGTTGATTTGTACTTGCGTCATTCCCTTCTCTGCCTGAGCGCCTCCCTGCTCCTGCTCGCCTCCTGCGCCGCGCCCACCCCTCAGAGCAGCTTCCCGGCGGCGTCCTCTCCGTCCGCCCCAGCCCAGGACGCTCCCCTGACCGCGGAGACCCTGGACGGGTGCGTCGTCTCCGATCTGGAGACCTTTCTCGCCCTGGACGGCCCCGGCGCCCTCCTGCTGGGCCAGGTCCCCGAGGCCGGACTCACCCTCTACGGGCTCAACCCGGGCCTGGGGGGCGGGGTGATCCTCCGGCAGGAGGAGGACCTCTTCCCCTTTGACCAGCGCTTTCTCCCCGACGAATCGCCCCGCCTCCCCGATCTGTGGTGGGCGGACTTTGACGGGGACGGCTCCTCGGAGCTGGCCGTCAACTATCTGACCTTAAACACCACCGACCAGCACATCTTTGAGCTGCATCTCTACCGCCCGGAGGAGGACGGCTGGACTGACACCGCCCTCCGGGCCGAGGACTGGGTGTCCACCCTGGAGGACACCGTCGGCTATCAGTTCGACCCCATCTCGGGCGGGGTGTCCCTGACCGCGGAGGAGAGCTCCCTCCTCTACTATCTGGAGGATCTGCCCGACCCCGACCCGGCCCAGCCCCTCACCTTCCAGGGGCAGACTTATTTCCGGGAGGAGGACGGACGCATCACCGCGGTCTTCGGCATCGGCCTGCGCCTGTCCGGCGAGGAGGAGCCCTTCTACTTCGCCCGGCTCCTGGCCGACGTGACCTATGACGGCGCCTCCTTCTCCCTGTCCCGCTTCACGCTGGAACCCAGCTACGGCGTATAGCTCACTCTCTGCCACTTCGTCCCCCTCTGCCCCTCCGGGCGGAGGGGGATATGTCTTTATATGACATTGGCGTTTTTCCCACTCTATGGGCACTTTTGCTGTCCTTTCTCCCGCATTCCCCTCTTTAAATCGTGAACTTTATCCATTTTTCTTGACTTTTTCTCAATTAAGCATATAATAACAGCGTAATAAGCGAAATAAGGAGGTCGTTATCTTGGCTCGAAAGGCAGCAACCACAGCAAAAGCTGTTGCTAAAACATCCACCCGCATGTCAAAGAAGGGGCCCCTCACCCCCGACATGCTGCGTAAGATCGACGCCTATTGGCGGGCCGCCAATTATCTGGCCGCCGGACAGCTCTATCTGCTGGATAACCCCCTGCTCCGGAAACCCCTGCAAAGCGAGCACCTCAAGAAGACCATTGTGGGCCACTGGGGTACGGTGCCTGGGCAGAACTTCATCTACACCCACCTGAACCGCATCATCACCAAGTATGACCTCAACATGATCTACCTCTCCGGCCCGGGCCACGGGGGCAACGCCATGGTGGCCCAGACCTATCTGGAGGGTACTTACAGCGAGATCTATCCCAACATCAGCCAGGACCTGGAGGGTATGAAGAAGCTCTTCAAGCAGTTCTCCTTCCCCGGCGGCATCGCCAGCCACGTGGCTCCCGAGACCCCCGGCTCCATCAACGAGGGAGGCGAGCTGGGCTATTCCCTGGCCCATGCCTTCGGCGCGGTGCTGGATAACCCCACCCTCATCGCCGCCTGCGTGGTGGGCGACGGCGAGGCCGAGACCGGCCCCCTGGCCACCGCCTGGCACTCCAACAAGTTCCTCAACCCCGTCATCGACGGCGCGGTGCTCCCCATCCTGCACCTCAACGGCTTCAAGATCTCCAACCCCACCATCTTCTCCCGCATCACCCATGAAGAGGTGGAGGATTTCTTCAAGGGCTGCGGCTGGACCCCCCGCTTTGTGGAGGGGGACGACCCGGTCAAGATGCACCAGCAGATGGCGGCCGCCCTGGACTGGGCCGTGCGGGAGATCGACCGCATCCAGCAGAGCGCCCGCACCACCGGCGACACCACCCGTCCCCGCTGGCCCATGATCGTCTTCCGCTCCCCCAAGGGCTGGACCGGCCCCAAGGAGGTGGACGGCCTGCGGGTGGAGGGGACCTTCCGTGCCCATCAGGTGCCCATCTCCATCGGCGAGGACCACCCGGAGCACCTGAAGCTGCTGGAAAACTGGCTCAAGAGCTACCATCCCGAGGAGCTCTTCGACCGCAACGGCACCCTCATCCCCGAGCTCCAGGCTCTGGCCCCCAAGGGGGACCGGCGCATGGGCGCCAACCCCCACGCCAACGGCGGACTGCTCCTGCGGGACCTGCGCATCCCCGATTTCCGGGAGTACGCCGTGGACGTCCCCGCCCCCGGCGAGGTCAAGGGCGAGGACATGACCGAGCTGGGCAAATTCGTCCGGGACATCCTCAAGCTCAACGCCGAGGCCCGCAACTTCCGGGTCTTTGGCCCGGATGAGACCATGTCCAACCGGCTGGGCGCCGTGTTCCACGAGACCAACCGCTGCTGGAACGCCGAGCGCACCGACCGGGATGAGTACCTGGCCCCCGACGGGCGCATCATGGACTCCATGCTCTCCGAGCACATGTGCCAGGGCTGGCTGGAGGGCTACCTCCTCACCGGCCGCCACGGCATCTTTAACAGCTACGAGGCCTTCATCCGCATCGTGGACTCCATGTTCGCCCAGCACGCCAAGTGGCTCAAGGTCTGCGCCCAGCTCCCCTGGCGGCAGGACATCGCCTCCCTCAACTACGTCCTCTCCTCCAACGTCTGGCAGCAGGACCACAACGGCTTCACCCACCAGGACCCCGGCTTCCTGGACCATGTGGCCAACAAGAAGGCCGACGTGGTGCGCCTCTACCTCCCCCCGGACGGGAACTGCCTGCTCTCCTGCTTCGACCACTGCATCCGCAGCCGGAACTATGTGAACGTGCTGATCACCTCCAAGCACCCCCGTCCCCAGTGGCTCACCATGGACGAGGCCATCAAGCACTGCACCCACGGCATCGGCATCTGGCAGTGGGCCTCCAACGACCAGGGGTGCGAGCCCGACGTGGTCATGGCCTGCTGCGGCGAGACCCCCACGCTGGAGACCCTGGCCGCCGTCACCATCCTGCACAAGTATCTCCCGGAGCTCAAGATCCGGGTCATCAACGTGGTGGACCTGATGAAGCTCCAGCCCCATACGGAGCACCCCCACGGCCTGACCGCCGAGGACTACGACGCCCTCTTCACGGTGGACAAGCCCATCATCTTCGCCTTCCACGGCTACCCCACCCTCATCCACGAGCTCACCTACCGCCGCCACAACAAGCGCCTCCACGTGCGCGGCTACAAGGAGGAGGGCACCATCACCACGCCCTTTGACATGCGGGTCCAGAACGACATCGACCGCTTCCACCTGGTGGAGGACGTGGTCAAGCGTCTGCCCCAGCTGGGCAACCGGGGCTCCTTCCTCATCCAGCTCATGAAGGACAAGCTGGTGGAGCACAAGCAGTACATCATCACCAACGGCATCGACATGCCCGAGGTCCGGGACTGGAAGTGGAACGGCGGCAAGGGGATCTATTGATCTGGAGGCCCGCCAAGACAAAATAACAGGCGGGGACGCTCTCCCAAACGGAAGAGCGTCCCCGCCTTTCTTTTTTAGTCGTTCGGCTCCAGCAGCTGCTTGCGGCACCAGCTCCTGCCGTGCCAGCGCCAGAGGAACAGCCCTGCCCGGATCAGCTCATCCAGCGCCATGGCGATCCAGAGCCCGGCCAGGCCCATCCCCCACACCACGCCGAAGAGGTAGCTTCCGCCCACCCCCACGATCCACGCGGCGATGATGCAGATGGTGACCGGGAAGCGAATGTCTCCGCAGGCCTGGAGGGAGCGCACCATCACCATGTTGACCGCCCGGCCCACCTCCAGGGGGATCTCGATGAGCATGATGGTCTTGGCCAGGGCCAGGACCTGGGGGTCCGAGGTGAAGATGCGGTAGACCGGCTCACACAGGACATAGAGCACCACCGAGACCGCCGTGGACACCCCTGTGGAGATGAGCACGGTGGTCTTGACCTGCCGGTCGGTCCGGGCGATCTCTCCCCCGCCCATCAGCCGGGCCACCACCACCTGGCAGGCCTGGGACATGGCCGAGCCGAAGAGGTAGGTCACGTTGGCGAACATGGTGGCGTACACCCGGGTGTTGACCACGAAGGCCGGGAACACATTGCACACGGTCTGCACCCCGATCTGGGACAGGTTGTAGGAGACCGACTCGCCCCCGGTGGGGATGCCGATGCGCAGCAGCCGCCGCAGCTCCTCCCGGGGGAAGGGGCGCAGATATTCCAGTCGGAGCACCGGTCCGAAGCGGGCACGGAAGAGGGTAGCGATGATGATCACGCCCATGACCCGGGAAATGCCGCTGGAGATGGCCGCCCCCGCCACCCCCAGGGCGGGCAGGCCCACCGCCGGGATGCCGTTGATGAGGATGGCGTTGCCGCCGATGTTCAGGCAGTTCATGACCACCGAGACGGCCATGGTCTCCTTCATCATCTGGCTGCTGCGGAAAAAGGCGGTAAAGGTCAGATAGACCGCCTGAAAGACCATGCCCAGGCCGATGATGCGCATATAGAGGCAGGCCTCTTCAAACATGACCGCCTGGACCCCCATCAGCCGGAAGACCCAGGGGCTGAAGAGCAGCAGGAAGAGGCTCACCGCCAACCCGAAGATCAGATTGGCGGCCAGGGAGACCGCGTAGATCTGGTTGACCTTTCGGGTGTCCCGGGCGCCGATGTACTGGGAAATCAGGATCATGGAGGCGGTACACACCACGGAAAAGACCAGCAGCAGCAGATTGGTGATCTGGTTGGCGTTTCCGATGGCCCCCACCCCGTTGGGATCGTGCCAGCCCACCATCATCTGGTCGGCGTTGCCCACCATGAGCTGGAGGAGCAGTTCAATAAAAATCGGCCAGGTCAGGGCCAGGATCTGGCCGGCCCCGCCCCGCCCGGATGTACGTTGGGAATCGTGTTTCATAGGGTCATCCTCTCTCAAATCAGGTACCGGACAGAGTCTGGCGGGAGACCTTCGCCCGATGCAGCAGACACTATTATAGAGCCTGCCTTCTCCCCGGTGCAAGGCGGAGAACTGCACACAATTTGCACGCCCCCTTCCCCATCCTTGCACGAGATACACAGAATATCTTTTCTGCGATTTTTGCAGAAACTGAAAAATTACCCTTGACAGATCGCTTCCCCTGTGCTATTCTCATACATGTAGTTAGTCTTAGCTAACTAACAAGTTCCTGGACGGGGGCCATTCCCCCGCTTCTCTTTCCCTTTAGGTTAGCATAAACTAACTATCAAAAAGGAGTGTTACCATGCATCCTCAATCCGCTGCGTTTGAACGGGCCCTCGCCTTTCACTGTGCCCCCGCCCTCTCGGGCGCTGCGCCGGCCAACCTGGTCTCTCTGGCCCGGAGCGAGTATCCGGATCTGCCCGCCCTGCTCGCCCGCTACGGCCGGCGGCTGGAGCCCCTGGGCATCCGGCTCTTCCCCCTGTGCCAGTGTGACCGCCGGTGGCTGCTGCTGGTCTTTCGCCCGGCGCTGCTGCGCCAGGCCCTGGCTCTGGTCCAGGTGCGGGCGTGCCTGCTGCGCTGCGGCTACCCGGCCGGCGGGACCCTGGCGGAGCAGCTGGAGCTGCTGCGGGACCGGGTCTCCCACGGCGGGGGCTTCCCCCACGAGATCGGGTTCTTCCTGGGCTATCCGTTGGCGGATGTGCTGGGCTTCCTGGCCCTGGGGGGCGAGTGCTGCCGCATGAGCGGATACTGGAAGGTCTACGGCGACGTGGCCTATGCCAGGGGCTGTTTTGCCCGCTTCGACCGGTGCCGGGACCGGCTGTGCCGGGGGCTGGCCGACGGGACCCCCCTGCTGGAGCTGCTGCAAACACAGCGAGCGCAGGCTGCATAAGGATACGCTTACATCAAAGGAGGTCGTTTTGACATGCAAATCGCGGTAATCTACTGGACCGGTTCGGGCAACACGGAGGCCATGGCCCAGGCAGTGGCCGAGGGCGCCCGGAATGCCGGTGCGGATGTATCCCTCTTCCAGGTCTCGGAGCTGACCGCCGCCGACGCCGCCAAGTATGAGCGTCTGGCCCTGGGCTGTCCCGCCATGGGGGCCGAGGTGCTGGAGGAGAGCGAATTTGAGCCCTTCTTCACTGAGCTGGAGTCCAAACTCAGCGGAAAAACAGTGGCCCTCTTCGGCTCCTATGGCTGGGGCGATGGGCAGTGGATGCGCGACTGGCAGGAGCGCACCGACCAGTCGGGCGCACAGCTCTGTCAGGACGGCCTGATGGCCCACGAGACCCCCGACGAGGCCGCTCTGGCCCAGTGCCGCTCTCTGGGTGAGGCGCTGGCCAAGTCCTGATTTTCTTCTGTTTTCTCCCTACTCTCTCTTTTCTCCAAACTTTCTTTTCTCCAAACTCTGCGCGGGAAACCCGGGCGGCGGTCTGAGACCTCCGCCGCCCGGGGCCTCCTCCCTCCCACCCAAGTGGGACGCCCGGAGCAGGCGAGCCTATGGGCTTCGGCTGGCCTGTTCCGCGCATCCTCCTTCGGTCTACACCTATTTCTCTCTTTTCTCCAAGCAGCAAACGACAGAAGCAGACTCCCCCCGGTGCTGGGCACACCGGGGGGAGTCTGCTTTTCAAAAATGCAGGCATTTTTTCGAGGGGATTTGCTCACTTGACCACTCGGGCGCTCCGGCGCAGTTCCCCTGCCGCGCACAGCACCACCGCACACAGGCAGAGTCCGCCCCCGGCCAGAAACTGTGCCGCGGCCCCCTCCCCCGGGAAGAGGGGCACAAAGGCCCCCACCAGGTAGGGAGAGAGAAAATAGCCCACGTTCAGCACCGTGAGCACCAGCGCGGTGGCCCCCGGCAGGGTCTTCTGGGGGGCGGTCTCGGTGAGCTCCAGCATCAGGCAGGGGTTGAAGAGGGCGATCCCCGCCGCCGGGGCGCACACCGCCAGGACCGCCGGGAGCAGGCCGATCTGGAGCCCGGCCAGCAGGTAGCCCCCGCCCATGATCCCAAGGGCCCAGGCAAAGGTATACCGCCCCGTCCGGCGGTAGATGGGGCCGAACACAAAGGCCAGCAGCCCCGAGAGCACCGAGGCCACCGCCGTCACGATCCCCGTGAGCTGGGCGGTCCCCAGCCCGTACCCCTCGATGTAGAGGGAGGCCTGGGTCACATTCACATAGTAACACACCGCAAAGACAAAGCCGATGACACTCAGGCGCAGGATGGCGGGGACGTTCCACCCCTCGCATCCGCCGCCCGGCTGTCCCTCGTGCCGCCCTTCCACCGCATCGGTGGGCAGCAGGCGGATGGTCAGCACCAGGGGGATCAGATTCAGGGCGAAGAGGAGGTACACATTGTACCAGTGCAGGTCGGCCAGCACTCCTCCGGCCAGCACCACCGCGATGCGCCCCAGCTGCATGATCCCGGCGGTGGCCCCCATGACCCGGCGGCGCTCCTCCCCCTCGTAGTACATGCTCACCAGGAGCGGATAGAGGGTGGAGCCCATGCCGTAGGCAATGCCCATCATGGCGCTCCCCACCAGCAGCACCGGCAGGCAGGCCCGCCCCACATAGCTCAGCGCGCCGCTGAACAGGTAGATGGAGAGCCCGGCCACGGCCAGGTGCTTGCGGGCAAAGAAGCGGGTCAGCAGCGGCACGCCCAGGATCCCCGCAATGCCCATCAGGTTGGGCAGGGTCAGCAGGAGCTGGAGCACCGGCTCGGGCACCCCCGGAAAGGCGCTCAGCAGTCCGCTGACCGCCACCGAGGGGGCCAGATAAATCAAATTGACAAAGCAGATGGCATAGATGGGGAGCTTGCGTCTCATAGCAGTCGTCCTTTCTGACAGGTGAAGTGTTATTATATCCCACCCATCCGGGAAAGGCAAGGAAATCTTCCCCTTCTGCCCACAAACATGCACCTGCGTGTCGAACAGGTTCGACACGCTTCTCAAAAATGCAAGCATTTTTTCGAGGGGATGCAGGCCGCCGCACGCATCGTCGGGGCAAAATCCGCACCTTTCGCCCCGGCCTGACGGCCAGGGCTCACTTCGCTCCCTTGCCCCTCCTCTCCCAAACAAACCCGCTTCGCTGGGCTTTGTTTGGGTTCCCGGGAAGGGCCACACACTTGCGGCCTGAGCAGTGTTTTTTCCGACGTACACGCCGCCGGAAAAAACGATTGACTTCCTTCCGCCGTCTGCGGACGGCGGAACTCTGCGAGGCTCTTGCAGCACAAATCGCAGAAATACACTTATCCATAGCCGGATGCGCCTGCCGTGGCTGCCACGGCAGGCGCATCCTTTTAGTCCTCCTTTTTTTTTCTGGTCCAGAACAGCAGGTTCATGCCGATCACCACCAGGGCCGTGGCCGCCATGGCGGCCCAGAAGCCCAGGTTGATGCCTGCCCACTCGGTGGTCCCGAACAGGTCGAGCCAGAGCTTTGTCCAGTGGATGGTCATAGCGCTTCCTCCTTTTTCACAGCAGCTCGCCGTAATGGCGCGCATAGGCTTTTTTCAGGCTGGTGGCCAGCATCATATAGAGCACGATGCAGGGGATCAGATAGGCAAAGTACGCCGCCGGAAGGGCCACCAGACCCAGCAGGGTACCCAGCTTCGTAAAGGGAATCACGGTCAGCACCGCGATCCCGGTGAAGGTCAGCAGCGTCACCCCGGCGGAGGCCCGGCTCTGGAGGAAGGGCAGCTTGGGGGTGCGGATCATGTGGATGACCAGGGTCTGGCTCCACATGGACTCCACGAACCAGCCGGCGTGGAACATGGCGGCATAGGTCTGCTGCATCCCGGCCAGCTCCGCGCCGCTGTAATAGGCGGGGAGGTCGTTGTACAGAATCCCGTGGGAGACAAAGAGCGGACAGAAGACAAAGTACAAAAAGGCGTAGGTGGTCCAGTCGAAGATGGAGCTGGTGGGCCCGATCCACAGCATGAATTTTCCGATGCTGGAGGCGTCCCACTTGCGGGGCTGGGCGATGAATTCCTCGTCCACATTGTCCCAGGGGATGGCGGTGCAGCTCAGGTCATAGATCAGGTTGAGCAGGATCAGATGGATGCTCTCCATGGGCAGGAAGGGCAACAGGGCCGAGGCCGCCAGCACGGAAAACATGTTCCCGAAGTTGGAGGAGGCCGTCATCTTGATGTATTTGATCATGTTGGCGTAGGTCTTGCGGCCCTCCACGATCCCCCGCTCCAGCACCATCAGGTCCTTTTCCAGCAGGATGATGTCGGCCGACTCCTTGGCGATGTCTACCGCCGTATCCACCGAGATGCCGATGTCCGCCGCCTTCATGGCGGCCGCGTCGTTGATGCCGTCGCCCAGGAAGCCCACCGTGTGGCCCCCCTGCCGCAGGGCGGAGACCACCCGGGCCTTCTGGTCGGGGGAGAGCTTGGCGAAGATGTCGGTGTGCTCGGCCGCCCGGACCAGGGCCTCGTCGCTCATCCGCTCCACATCGGAGCCCAGCAGCATCTTGCTGCCCCGCAGGCCCACCTGCTTGCAGATGCAGCGGGTCACCCGCTCGTTGTCCCCGGTCAGGATCTTGGTGGTCACCCCGTGGTCTCTGAGGGCCCGGATGGCCTGGGCGGTGGACTCCTTGGGCGGGTCCAGGAAGGCCAGGTAGCCCATGAGGACCATGTCCCGCTCCTCCTCGGCGTGGTAGGTATCCACCCGCTCCACCATCTTCTGGGCCAGGGCGATGACCCGCATCCCGTCCTCGTTCAGGCGGTCCACGGTCTCCAGGATCTCCCGGCGGGTCTCCTCGGTGAGGGGGCGGATCTCCCCCCGGTACTCGGTCCAGGCGCAGACGGCGCACATCTCCTCCACCGCGCCCTTGGTGATCATCTGGCGCTTTCCGCTCAGGTCCTCCACCACCACGGAGAGGCGGCGGCGGGTGAAATCAAAGGGGATCTCATCCACCTTGCGGTACCGCTGGGACAGATTGACCAGCTGGGGCTGGGAGGCCTCTTCCTCCTCGGTGCGCTCGATGATGGCCACGTCCATCAGGTTGCGGTAGCCCGTCTGGAAATAGCTGTTCAGATAGGCGTGGCGCAGCACTCTGGCGTCCTCCTTCCCGGACACGTCCATGTGGTATTCCAGCACCACCTTGTCCTGGGTCAGCGTCCCGGTCTTATCGGTGCAGAGCACATCCATGGCCCCGAAGTTCTGGATGGAGTTGAGGTTTTTCACGATGGTCTTTTCCTTGGACATGGAGACCGCCCCCTTGGCCAGGCAGGTGGTCACGATCATGGGGAGCATCTCGGGGGTCAATCCCACCGCCACCGAGATGGCGAACAGGAAGGCCTCCAGCCAGTCCCCCTTGGTCAGGCCGTTGATGAAGAAGACCACCGGGACCATGACCAGCATGAAGCGGATCAGGACCCAGGAGACCGCGTTGACCCCCTTGGTGAAGTTGGTCTCCACCGCCTCTCCGGCCACCGAGACCGCCATGGAGCCAAAGAGGGTGGCGTCCCCCACGGCCAGGGCCACGGCGGTGGCGCTTCCGCTGATGACATTGCTCCCCAGGAAGGCGATGTTGGGAAGGTCGGTCACCGGCACATCCGCATCGGCGCAGCTCTCGGGCGTCTTCTCCACCGGGTCGCTCTCCCCGGTCAGGGCGGCCTGGCTGATGAACAAGTCCTTGGCCGCCAGGATGCGCACATCCGCCGGGACCATGTCCCCCGCGGAGAGGTGGATGATGTCCCCCGCCACCACCTCTTCCAGGGGGATCTCGCCCGTCCCCTGCTCCCGGCGGGTCACCGTGCAGGTGGTGGTGATCATGGCCAGCAGCCGCTCGGCCGCGTTCCCCGAGCGGGACTCCTGCACGAAGCGCAGGGTCCCGGACAGAAAGACCATGGTCAGAATGATGATCACCGTCAGGGGGGCCACCTCCTCCGGCTGGTGCTGGTACAGCGGGATGAGGATGTCGGTAAACATGGACACCACGGCCAGGCAGAAGAGAATGGCCGTGAAGGGGTTGATGAAGGAGCCCGCCACCCGGGCGGCCAGGGACTTCTTCTTCTCATGGGTCACCTGATTGCGCCCATAGAGGTTCCGGTGCAGGAGCACTGCGTGCTCTTCCAGTCCGCCCATGGCGGTGTCCCACCGCTCCAGTACGGTCTTGATGCCGCTGGTGGCGGCAAAGGTCAGTGCCTCGTGGTTCTTCTCCCGGGCGGCAGAGGCGGCTGCGCTGCGGGCCGGGATGTTCTGCTGTTTCTTGCGATGCATGGGGCTTGATCCTCCTTTTTCTCGGGCATCCAGCCGCCGCACACACCTCCGCAAGGGGTGGTTTTGGCGGCCTTCCCCTCATTTTTCCGGCATAAAAGCGGGCCGGCATCCATCAAAACCACCTCCTGATGTCATTCAACTTGCCCGTTTCCCCGGGCGCAGGTTATAGTATAGCTTTTTTCTCCCCCGGATCCTATGTTCAAATCCTTGCGATTCTCTTGCCTTTGCGCAAGAAACGGGCTGCCGCACAAGAACGTGCGGCAGCCCGTTTCAGACTGTCAATAAAGTGTGCTCCTGCGTTTTTCGCTGCAAGAGCCTCGCAGAGTTCCGCCGCCCGCAGGCGGCGGAAGAGGGTGGGATCGTGTTTTCCGGCGGCGTGTACGTCGGAAAACACTCTTCTCAGGCCGCAAGTGTGTGGCCCTTTGGGCCATGCGCGCAGCGGTCTGCATCCCCTCGAAAAAATGCTTGCATTTTTGAGAAGCGTGTCGAAAGACTTCGACACGCTATCACAGGTCGTCATTGAATTTGTACCCGATCCCCCAGATGGTGAGGATATACTCGGGCGCGTCCGGGTTGGGCTCGATCTTTTTCCGCAGCTTGCGGATGAAGGCCATGATGTTGCTGTCGGTGGTGTAATAGTCCTCCTCCCACACTGCCTGGTAGATCTGCTCCTTGGTAAAAACGGTCCCCCGGTTCTGGGCCAGGAAATACAGGATGTCGAACTCCTTGGGGGTCAGGGCGATCTCCTTCCCGGCCCGGAGCACCCGTCTGCTCCGGGGGGATATGACAAGGTCTCCGCAGGTCATCCCGTCGGCCTCTGTCTCCCCGGCCGCACCGCCCACCTCGAGCATCAGGGCGTCGGAGGCCCCCGTCCCCAGGCTCTCGATCCCCCGGCGCAGTTCTCTTCCCCCCGGCGTATCGGGGGCCCCGTGCTCCAGCGCCTGCCGGAGCCATTGGAGGACGGCGGAGTCCAGGGAGGCAAAATAGATTTTTTTCACGCGGTCTCCTCCCCTTTCTCCCACACATGGAATGGATGTCTCACCACAGCGTATGATACCGCCTGAGATAGTACCGCTTGGCCAGTGTGACCAGCAGCATATAGCACAGCACCATCCCGGCCAGGAACAGGAAATAGACCCCCGGCAGCGGGGTCAGCCCCAGCCAGGCCGCCGCCGGTGTGTACACCACCGCCGTCAGCGCCAGCAGTCCCCCGGAGGTCACCAGCCACACCACGCCGGACGCCCGGCTCTGAACAAAGGGGATGTGCCGGGTGCGGAGCATGTGCAGGATGAGCACCTGGGTCCACATGGACTCCAGAAACCACCCGGTGTGGAACAGCATGGCATACTGCTCCTGCATGGCCCCGGACAGGGCGGCGTATCCGCCCCCCAGCAGGGAGGGACAGAGGACCCAGTACAAAAAGGCGAAGGTCAGCAGGTCGAACAGAGAGCTCACCGGTCCGAAAAACCGCATGAACCGCCCCAGAGTATGGCCCGACCAGATGCTGGGCCTGCCGCAGTCCTCCCCGTCCACCCGGTCCCAGGGGAGGGTCATGCACAGCAGGTCATAGAGCAGATTGAGGAGCAGCAGCTGGATGGAGGTCATGGGCAGGAAGGGTAGGAAGGCGCTGGCCAGCACGATGGAGAAGATGTTCCCGAAATTGGACGAGGCCGTGATGTGGATATACTTGCTCATGTTGGCAAAGGCCCGGCGCCCCTCCAGGATGCCCTGTTCCAGCACGTTGAGGTCTTTTTTCAGGAGGATGACGTCGGCGGCCTCCTTGGCGGCCGGCGCGGCCGTGTCCACGGAGATGCCCACGTCGGCGCTGGTCATGGCGGCCAGGTCGTTCATCCCGTCCCCCAGGAAGCCCACGGTGTGTCCGTTCTCCCGCAGGAGGCGGATCAGCTCCGATTTCTGCCCCGGCGTCAGCTCGGCAAAGACGTCCGTCTGCTCCACCGCCGTGATGCGGGCATCCTCCGTCAGGGCCATCAGCGCCTCTCCGGTCAGGATCTGCTCCGCCGGGATGCCCAGACGCCGGCACACCGAACCGGCCACGCTCCGGTGGTCCCCGGTGAGCACCTTGACCCGGACATGGAGCTCCCGCAGGCGGCCCAGCGCCTGGGCGGCCGAGCGCTTGGGCGCGTCAAAAAAGACCAGATACCCCAGCAGCGTCAGCTCCCGCTCGTCCTCCGGACAGAGTTTTTGCTTTCCGGGCAGCCTGCGCCCGGCCACGGCCAGCACCTTCATGCCGTCCTCCAGCATCTCGTCCACCACGGCGTGGACCCCTCCGGCATCGGACGGGTCGATCTCCACGGTCTCTCCCCGGTGGAAGACCCGGCGGCAGCGGGCATAGACCTGTTCCACCGCCCCCTTGGTGATCAAAAAGGGCTCCCCCTCCCCGTCGGAGAGGAGGACGCTGGCGCATTTCCGGGTGTAGTCAAAGGGGAGCTCATCCCATTTCCGCACCCGCTGCCCCAACGCCTGAAAATGCGCCTCCCGGCCCGGCATGCCGGAGCAGGCCAGGATAGCCCGGTCCAGATGGTTGGAGGGCCCCCCGTGGCAGAGGCTGTTCAGATAGGCGCAGTCCAGCACCGTGCCGCTCTCCTCCCCCAGGATGTCCAGGTAGTACTCCAGATGGATCTCGTCCCCGGTCAGGGTGCCGGTCTTGTCCACGCACAGCACATCCATGCTGCCAAAGCTCTGCATGGCGTTGATGTTCTTGACAATGGTCTGCTTCCGCCCCATGGCGGCGCTCCCCCTGGCCAGGCAGGCGTTGATCACCACGGGGAGCATCTCGGGGGTGAGCCCCAACGCCACCGAGAGGGCAAAGAGAAAGGAGGTCCCCCAGTCCCCTCTGGTCAGGGCCGAGATCACAAAGACCACCGGCACCAGGGTGGCCATGAAGCGGATCAGCACCCAGGCGATGGAGTTGGCCCCCTGGTCAAAGCTCCGTCTGGTCTCCTGCAGCTCCCGGAGGTAGCTCCCGTATACGGTGTGGGGACCCACGGCCAGGACCACGCCCTCGCCACTGCCGCTGAGGACGCTGCTGCCGGTAAAGGCCAGATTGGAGCACGCGCTCAGGGCCGCCGAGCCCCCCGGCGGAAGGGGGGATACCGTCTTTTCCAGGACGGTGCTCTCCCCGGTCAGCAGCGACTGGGAGACAAAGAGGCCGTGCACGCCGGTCAGGCGCAGGTCGGCCGGGACCCGGTCTCCGGTGGAGAGGAGCACCACGTCCCCCACCACCAGCTCCTCCGCCGGAATGCGCAGCACCTGTCCTCCCCGCCGGACCGAGACGGTGATGGCCCGCTCTCCGATCAGCCGGTCGGCCGCCGAGCCCGCTCTCCGCTCCTGGAGCAGCCGGACGGCCCCTCCGGCCACCAGCATCAGGAGGATGAGGGCCACCGTGGTCCCATTCCGGCTGAAATTGGAGTCCAGCCAGACGTCGGTGACAAAGGACACCGCCGCCAGTACCAGCAGGATCACGCTGAAGGGGGTGATGAACGCCCGGCGGAGCCGCGCTCCCGGCCCCTCCTCCGTGCGGTACCCGATCCGGTTTTCTCCGTACTTCTCCCGCATCCGGGGGATCTGGTCCCGGCTCAGCCCCCCGGGGGGCACCTGGAGCTCCCGGTAAAGGGTCTCCACGTCCTCCCGCGCATAGCGGCGCAATCGCTCCTGCGGCGATGACGGTATCTGCTCCATGGCGCACACTCCCCTCCGGCCGTGCTCTCCGCACTTGTGTCCTGCCTATTGTACCATATTCTCTTCCCCTTGGGTGAGCTGAAATTCTTGCGATTTTCTTGCCCTTCCAGGTCTAGGGCGTCCCGCTTCTCAGGGATTCACCACGTTCACCGGCGTGCCGGCCAGGAAGCACTCCAGATTGTGCGCCGCGATCTCCATCAGGCGCACCCGGGTCTCCCGGGGACCCCAGGCCAGGTGGGGCGTGATGATGCAGTTGGGCGCGCCGATGAGGAGGTCTCCCGAGCGGGGCGGCTCCTCACACAGCACATCCAGGGCCGCGCCCCCCACCTGTCCGGAGCAGAGGGCCTCATAGAGGGCGCTCCCGTCGATGAGCGGTCCCCGGGCGGTGTTGAGAATCAGAACGCCCCGCTTCATGGCGGCCAGGCGCGCGCGGTTGAGGAAGCCCCGGCGCTCCTCGGTCAGGGGGCAGTGGAGGGAGAGGATATCCGAGCGGCGCAGGACCTCCTCCAGCGCGGCGGCGTGCAGTCCGGGCATCTCCTCGATCGTGTGGGAGGAGGAGACCAGCACCTCCATCCCGAAGGCCAGGGCGAGACGGGCCACCGCCTGGCCGATCCGGCCATAGCCCACGATGCCGAAGGTCTTGCCCTCCAGCTCCATCATGGGCTTCTCCCAGTAGCAGAAATCCTCGATCCGGGCCCAGTTCCCCGCCTTGACGCTCTCGCTGTGCAGACCCACGTGGTTGGTGAGCTCCAGCAGCAGCGCAAAGACGTGCTGGGCCACCGCATGGGTGCTGTACGCCGGGATGTTGGTCACGACGATCCCCCGCTCCCGGGCCGCCTCCAGGTCCACCACGTTGTACCCGGTGGCCAGGACGCTGATATAGCGCAGGTTGGGGCAGGCCTCCAGCACCGCGCGGTCCAGAACGGTCTTGTTGGTCATGGCCACCTGGGCCTCCCCGATGCGCTCGGCCACCAGCTCCGGCGGCGTGCGGTCATAGACCGTCAGCGTTCCAAACCGCTCCAGAGGGGCCCAGTCCAGATCGCCCGGATTGAGGGTGTACCCGTCCAAAATCACACAATTCATAAACATTCTCCCTTCTGCTCCCGGCTGCTCCCGGAGCAAGACACAAAAAGCGGCGCGGTCCCATTTCGAGACCGCGCCGCCGTATCGTTCCTTGGTACGCTTTGCATGCCGCCCCGCAAGCCGGGGCAGCCCATCCGTGACCCGAAACCGCTTCTTGTGGGATGAACCCCTGTCCGTTACGCCTCTGGGTGGAGCACATAGCGCTCCACCATCCGGCCCACGCCGTCCTCCTGATTGGAGGGGGCGATCTGACCGGCCGCTTCCCGGGCACAGTCCATCCCGTTTTCCATGGCAAAGGAGCACCCCGCCCAGCGGAGCATCTCCACATCGTTTCCGCCGTCCCCGAAGGCCATGACCTCCTCCCGGGCGATCCCCAGGCGGGCACACAGCCGCGCCAGGGCCCGGCCCTTGTCGGCGCCCGCCGAGCTGATCTCCAGGTTATGGGACAATCCGGAGGTCACATAGAGCCCCGGAATGGAGGCAAGCTCCTCCCGCAGCGGGGCGCGGACGGCCTCGGGGACGAAGAAGTTGTCGATCTTCTCCACCCGCCGTCCGGCCAAGATCTCCTCCAGGGAGTCCACCAGGGTGATCACCCGCTCGGCGGTGCGCTGAAATTCCGGCGACAGGCAGAAATGCTGCCCCATCTCGGCCAGCACGGCCCGCTCCAGATAGGCCTCCCCGTCCGAGTAGGTCAGGAAGGGCACGTCCGCCCGGCGCAGCATCCCGAAGAGACGCCGCCAGACCGGCTCCTCCAGACCGTTCCGGTCCAGCCAGACATCCTCCGCCACGGCCCGGGTGCTCGTCCCGTTGCAGAGAATGGTGTAGTCCACGCACCCCAGCTTCTCCACGCTGTCCCGCACGAAGCACCAGGGCCGCCCGCTGGCCAGGACGATGTGCACCCCCCGCTCCGACGCCGCGCGCAGGGCCGCGCAGCTGCGGGGCGAGATGGTCACATGGTCCCGCTCCAGGAGGGTGCCGTCCATATCGGTGGCAATGAGACGGATCATTTACTTCTTCAGAGCCACCGCGGCGCGGGCCTGGGTCGCGATCCCCTCGGGGGTGAGACCGTAGTGCTCCAGCACCAGGGGAGCCTTGCCGGAGCGGCCGAACACGTCGTTGACGCCGTGGCGCACCACGGGCACGGGGCACACGCCGGAGAGATAGCCGGCCACGGCCTCGCCCAGACCGCCCAGGATGTTGTGCTCCTCGGTGGTCACGATGGCGCCGGTCTCCCGGGCGGCGCGGAGCAGCAGCTCCTCGTCCAGGGGCTTGATGGTGTGCATGTCGATGACCCGGGCGTCGATGCCGTCGGCCTGGAGCATCTCGGCGGCCTTCAGGGCCATCTGCACCATCATGCCGGTGGCCACGATGGTCACATCGCTGCCGTCCTTCAGGGTGGTGCCCTTGCCCAGCTCGAAGGTGTAGCCGGGGATGGTGTCGGTGACGGTCTCCACCGCCAGGCGGCCCAGACGCAGGTAGGCGGGGCCCTCATAGTCCAGCAGGGCCTTGACCGCCAGCTTCATCTCGTGGCCGTCGCAGGGGCAGCACACCAGCATGCCGGGAATGGAGCGCATGGTGGCGAAGTCCTCGCAGCACTGATGGGTGGCGCCGTCCTCGCCCACGCTCAGACCGCCGTGGGAGCCCACCACCTTCACGTTCAGGTGGGGGTAGGCCACGGAGTTGCGCACCTGCTCAAAGGCGCGGCCGGCGGCAAACATGGCGAAGGTGGCGGCAAAGGGCTTCTTGCCGCAGGTGGCAAGGCCGGCGGCCACGCCGACCATGTTGCTCT
Organism: Clostridium sp. J1101437_171009_A5; assembly: GCF_015547905.1. NCBI lineage: Bacteria > Bacillati > Bacillota > Clostridia > Eubacteriales > Clostridiaceae > Clostridium > Clostridium sp. J1101437_171009_A5. The sequence continues at coordinate 104,310 of NZ_JADMVY010000004.1, read as the reverse complement.
CGGCGATGCCCATATTGAAAAAGCGCTCCGGATAGGCCTTGGAAAAATTCTTGGTCATGGTGGCGCCCGAGAGGTCGGCGTCCAGCACCACCAGCTCGGGATACTGCTCCGCCAGTTCTACGATAGCCTCGCCGAAGGCGGCGCGGGTTGCGATCTTATCAGCCATGGTTTACTTCCCCTCCAGTTCGTTCAGCTTGGCTTCCAGCTCGGCATGGGCCTTCTCATACTGCTCGTCGTTGGGAGCCTTGCCATGCCAGCCGGCGTCGTTCTCCATGAAGGAGACGCCCTTGCCCTTGACCGTGCGGGCCAGGATGACGGTGGGCTTGTCGGTGCAGGCGCGGGCCTGCTCCAGCGCGTCGGCGATGGCCGCATAGTCGTGGCCGTCCACCTGGAGCACGTTCCAGTTGAAGGCGGCAAACTTCTGATCCAGAGGCTCGGTGGGCATGACGTCGGCGGTCTTGCCGTCGATCTGAAGGCCGTTCACATCCACGAAGGCGCAGAGGTTGGACAGATGGTACTTGGCCGCGGCCATGGCGGCCTCCCAGATCTGGCCCTCGGCCACCTCACCGTCGCCCAGGACGGCATAGACCCGGTAGTCCTTCTTGTCCAGCTTGCCGGCCAGAGCCATGCCCACCGCGGTGGAGAGGCCCTGTCCCAGGGAGCCGGTGGACATGTCCACGCCGGGGACGTGCACCATGTCGGGGTGGCCGGAGAGATGGCCCTCAATGGAGCGGAAGAGCTTGAGCTCCTCCACGGGGAAGAATCCCCGCAGCGCCAGCACGGAGTAGAGCGCGGGCGTGCAGTGGCCCTTGGAGAGCACGAAGCGGTCCCGATCGGGGGACTTGGGCTCCTTGGGGTCCACCTTCATCTCGTGAAAATAGAGCACCGTCAGGATGTCCATCGCGGACAGCGCGCCGCCGATGTGGCCGGAAGCCGCCGTATGGACCATATCCATGCCCAGCAGGCGCCCTTTTGCAGCGGTGACTGCCAGTTCATGTACCTTTGCCTGTTCCATTTGATTCACCTGTCCTTTGAACGATATTTTGAACCATTGCTTTCAGTATAGCCCACCGCGGCCCAGTTCGCAAGATAAAAAACGCCTTTCTTCGTGCGGAAAGCAAATTCCGCCCCCCGCCCCCGGTCCGGAACCCGAAAAACGGCCCGGAGACCATACGATCTCCGGGCCGTCCCAGCGTGTCGAAAAACTTCGACACGCTTCTCAAAAATGCAAGCATTTTTTCGAGGGGATGCAGGCCGCCGCGCGCGTGCCCCTTTGGGGCACACACTAACGGCCTGAGCAGGGTGTTTTCCGACGTACATGCCGCCGGAAAACACGATTTTGACTCTTTTCTGCCGTCTGCGGACGGCGGAACTCTGCGAGGCTCTTGCAGCATAAATCACAGTAATACACTTTATCGACAGCCTGAAACGGCCCGGAGACCATACGATCTCCGGGCCGTCCTGTCTTGTTTATTTGCCGTTCTCATCCATGGCCAGCGCGGCGGCCTGAATGGCCTTCACCGACTCCTCAATGCCGATGCGGCTGTTGATGCACAGATCGTAGTTGTTCATATCGCCCCACTTTTTCCCTACAAAATGGTTGTAGTAGGAGGCGCGGTAGCGGTCCTGCCGGGTCACGTAGTTTTCGATATGGACGCTCTCCACCCCGTACTCCTCCCGGGCGCGGCGGGCCCGCTCCTCCAGCGGGGCCATCACAAAGACCCGCAGGCAGTTGGGGAACTCGTCCAGGATGTAGTCGGAGCAGCGGCCCACGATGACACAGGGGCCCTTTTGAGCCGCCTCCTTGATGATCTTGGACTGGGCGATGAACACCTGATCGGGCAGGGGCAGCATCTGCGTCATATTGTACAGATCGAACATAAAGCTGCCGGTGGGGCGGGTCTCCGCCTGGCGGATGTAGTTCTCCGTCAGACCGGTCCGCTCGGCCACCGCCTGAATGATCTCCTTGTCATAGTATGGAACCTCCAGCGCTTCCGACAGTCTCCGGGCGATGATGCGCCCGCCGGAACCGTATTGGCGGCTGATGGAAATGACGACCTGTTTCATAAAAGGCACCTCCCTGTTTCGGTCGTGTTCCGGATCTCCTCCGGTATAGTATTATTATACCATATTTTCTCCAAACAGAAAGGTAATTTTGACACTTTTTTCAAAAATTGTCGTTCAGATCATCCGCAGGATCTCCCGCTTGAGGCGGGAGATGATCCGCTTCTCCAGCCGGGAGATGTAGGACTGGGAGATCCCCAGCCGGTCGGCCACCTCTTTTTGGGTCTGCTCCGCTCCGCCGCTGAGCCCGAAGCGCAGGGTGATGATCTCCCGCTCCCGGGGCTCCAGCTTCTCCAGGGCGTCGAAGAGGAGCTGCCGGTCCACATCCTCCTCGATGGGGCGCATGACCAGGTCGCTCTCGGTCCCCAGCACGTCGGAGAGGAGCAGCTCGTTGCCGTCCCAGTCGGTGTTGAGGGGCTCGTCAAAGGAGACCTCGGTCTTCTGGTTGGAGGTCTTGCGCAGGTGCATGAGGATCTCATTCTCAATGCACCGGGAGGCGTAGGTGGCCAGCTTGATGTTCTTGGCCGGCTTGTAGGTGGACACGGCCTTGATGAGTCCGATGGTCCCGATGGAGATCAGGTCCTCCAGCCCCACGCCGGTGTTCTCAAATCGACGGGCGATGTAGACCACCAGGCGCAGGTTGTGCTCGATCAGGCGCTTTTTCGCCCACTCGTCCCCCTCCTCCAGCCGCTGGATGAGCTCCGCCTCCTCCTCCCGGGGAAGCGGGGCGGGCAGCGTGTCGCTGCCGCCGATGTACATGACCTTTCCCGGCAGCGACAGGCCAAGCCTCGTCAGGAGCCGCTGTATCCCCGTGTAGATGCGCAGGCGCAGATTCATACCCTTTCTCCTCCTCCCGGTCCTCACCGGGTCTGATTTACAGCGCGCCGATGAGCGCGGTGCAGTTTCCTCCGTCGGATACCGGCGTGGGCGAGAGGGCCACCAGCAGGTCGCCCAGCTCCTCTCCCCCCACCCGGACCGAGTCGGCCCGGACCGCCAGGAGAAAGCCGCACTCCACCCCCACCGCCCGGTAGGGCAGCAGGCGCAGACGGCGTCCCAGCGCGCCCTGGCTCAGCTTCTCCATCCCCTCCACCGGGTGGGTGAGGGCCCAGGGATCGGGGCCGCTCCCGGGCGGAAAGAGGTCCTCCAGCTTCCGCCCCTCCGCCACCAGCACCATCCGCCCGCTCACCGGATCGGTGAGGGTGTGGCCGGTGTCCACCAGCGTGACCAGGGATACCGTCCGCTCCCCCAGCCGCACCACGGCGGTGCGCAGCTCCCGGGGCGTGTGGACCGCCCCCCGCCGGAAGACCAGGGTCAAAAGCGTATAGCACCCGGCCGCCGAGAGCAGGATGAGCCGCAGGTCCATCCCGGAGTAAAAGATCCCGTTTTTCAGGGTGAGCCCCCGCCCGCCCAGCAGCGCGATGGCGAACACGCCGCCCCCGAAGGCGGCCGACACGCCGAAGAACACCAGGCTCACCCGCAGCAGGCGGGGACTGCGCCCGTAGGCCAGCAGGAGCATGGCCACCCCCACCGCCAGCTTGCAGAGGGGATGGAGCAGAAATCCCATCCCCGGAAAGCACACCGCGGCGGCATAGAGCCCGCCCAGCGCGGCCCCGGCCCCCAGCCAGAGGCGGCGCAGCCGCTCCCCCGCCAGCTTGCCCGCCGAGAGCAGGAGCAGATAGTTGACCGTCAGATTGAGCAGGAACAGCTCGTCTATGTAGACCACCGTCAACGGCCTCCCCCCTTTCCGTGCCCCCCATTATAAGCCCGTCCCGCCACAAAAAAGGTCATAAGCCGTTGCCCCCCATCTTCCTCACGCTTCCCCATGATACGACAAAACCGGTGCCCAGTAGGGCGCCGGTCAGACTGTCGATCACATCAGTCTGTGATTTTTGCGGTAACGCCTCGCAGAGTTCCGCCGTCCGCAGACGGCGGAATCAAGTCCAGTCGTGTTTTCCGACGGCGTGTACGTCGGAAAACACTCCCCTCAGGCCGCAAGTGTGCGAGTCGGGAACCCAAACGAAGCCCAGCTAAGCGGGTTCGTTTGGGAGAGGAGGGACAAGGGAGCAGAGTGAACCCTGGCCGTCAGGCCGGGGCGAACGGTACGGACTTTGACCCGACGAAGTGCGCGCAGCGGACTGCATCCTTCTCTCAAAAATGCTTGCATTTTTGAGAATCAGTCCTCGATAAGTTCTCCCTCAAAGACGGTGACGGCCCCACCGGTCATGAAGACGTGGCCGGTCTCCTCGTCCCAGCGGATGTGCAGGCGGCCGCCCAGCAGGTCCACGTCGGCGCTGCGGCCGCACTTGCCGTTGAGCACCGTGGCCACCAGCACCGCGCAGGCGCCGGTGCCGCAGGCCATGGTCTCGCCGCTGCCCCGCTCCCACACCCGCATGCGCAGGTGGTCCGGGCCCAGGACCTGCACGAACTCGGTGTTCGTCCGGTTGGGGAAGCTGGGGTGGTGCTCAAAATCTGGGCCCAGCCGGGGCAGGTCCACCGCTCCCGGGTCGTCCACATAGAGCACCGCATGGGGGTTGCCCATGGAGACCGGCGTTACGGTGTAGTCCTCTCCCTGGATGGTGAGGACCCGGTTCTCCTCCCAGGTGGGGACCCCCATGTCCACCGTCACCGCGGACACCTTCCCGTGCTCCAGGTGGAGCTCCAGGTGCTTGATGCCGGCCAGGGTCTCCACCGTCAGGCTGGTCTTGCCCACCAGCCCCTTGTCGTAGGCAAACTTTCCCACGCAGCGGATGCCGTTGCCGCACATCTCGCTCTCCGAGCCGTCGGCATTGTACATCCGCATCCGCACGTCGGCACAGTCCGAGGGACAGATGCAGATCAGTCCGTCCGAGCCGATGCCGAAGTGCCGGTCAGACACCCGCCGGGCCAGGGCGGGCAGGTCCTCCGGCATTTCCCGGGTACAGTCCAGGTAGACATAGTCGTTGCCCAGACCCTGCATTTTGGTAAACTTCACGCCAATTCCTCCTTATCCATACAGCGCCAGTCCCGCCTCCCGCTCCAGGAGGAGCCGGGCGGTCTCCGCCAGCTTTCGTCCGCAGATCATGCTTCTCTGCTGGAGCAGGCGGTGGGCCTGCCCCTCGTCCATCCCCCGCTGCTCCATGAGCCACTCCTTGGCCCGGCGGATGAGCTCCTCCTCCCCGGCCGGGCGGACACTCAGCCGGACGCTCTGGGCCAGGCCCAGCGCCCGCTCCACTCCCTCCAGCAGAACACTGCGGGAGAGCGGGGTGGAGAGGGTCACCAGCCCATCGGAGCGCCCGCACAGGCTCAGCAGATTCTCCGGCGCCACCAGCACCATGGTGCGCCCGGCCGGCAGGTCAAAAAACAGCTCCTCCGCCGTGGCGTCGGGCAGCTTGTAGCCGCAGACCACCGTGGGGATCTGCTGCTGGCCCAGCAGGAGGCGGACCTCCGCCGCCGTGCGGCAGATCAGTCCCCGGGCCAGGCCCGCTCCTTCCAGCAGCGCACGGACCTTCCGGCTGGTGTTCTCATTCTCAAAGGCAAGTACGACGCGCTCCAACCCCACTCAACTCCCTGTGCGCTGTGCTCCATCAATAGAGGGTGATGTACTTCTCCCGCTCCCAGGAGCTGACGCGGGTCTTATACTCGTACCACTCCTTCTTTTTGCCCTGGATGTAGTAGGAGGAGACATGATCCCCCAGGGCATCCATGAGCAGCTGGTCCTTCTGCAGCTCCTTGATGGCGCTGGAGAGGGAGTCAGGCAGGCTCTCGATCCCACGGGCGGCCCGGGCGGCGTCGTCCATGGCATAGATATTCTCGGTGATCTCCTCCGGCGGGGTGAGGCCCCGCTCGATGCCGTCCAGTCCGGCGGCCAGGCACACAGCAAAGGCCAGATAGGGATTGCAGGACGGGTCGGGGGAGCGCAGCTCCACCCGGGTGGACTGCCCCCGGGCGGCCGGGATGCGGATGAGGGCCGAGCGGTTGGAGGCCGACCAGGCCAGATAGCAGGGGGCCTCATAGCCCGGCACCAGGCGCTTGTAGGAGTTGACCAGGGGATTGGTGATGGCCGAGATCCCCTTCACATGGGCCAGAATGCCCGCGATGAAGCTGTACGCCTCCTTGGAGAGTCCCCGGCGGTCATTGGGATCGTAGAACACGTTCTTGCCGTCCCGGAAGAGGGACATGTTGGTGTGCATGCCCGATCCGGCCACGCCGAAGATGGGCTTGGGCATAAAGGTGGCGTGGAGGCCGTTCTTCTGGGCCAGGAGCTTGACCGCCAGTTTGAAGGTCATGATGTTGTCGGCGGCGGTGAGGGCGTCGGCGTATTTGAAGTCGATCTCATGCTGGCCCGCGGCGTTCTCGTGGTGGCTGGCCTCGATCTCAAAGCCCATCTCCTCCAGGTTGAGGCAGATCTCCCGCCGGGTGGTCTCCCCGTGGTCCAGGGGGCCCAGGTCAAAATAGCCCGCCTCGTCGTTGGTCTCGGTGGTGTGGTTCCCGTGCTCGTCGGTCTTGAAGAGGAAGAACTCACACTCGGGCCCCACATTGAAGGTGTCGTAGCCCATGGCCTTCATCTTCTCGGTCATGCGCTTGAGCACGTTCCGGGGGTCCCCCATGAAGGGGGAGCCGTCGGTGTTGTACACGTCGCAGATCATCCGGGCCGTCTTGCCGAACTGGGCCCGCCAGGGGAAGATGGTGAAGGTGTCCCGGTCCGGGTAGAGGCACTGGTCCGACTCGTCGATGCGGACAAAGCCCTCCACCGAGGAGCCGTCAAACATGATCTGATTGTTGACCGCCTTCTCCACCTGGGAAGCGGTGAGGGCCACATTCTTCAGCTGTCCAAAGATGTCGGCAAACTGCATGCGGACAAATTTGATGTCCTCTTCCCGCACGATGCGGATGATGTCTTCCTTACTCAGTGCCATGATGAATAATCCCCCTTTAAATATATCTGTCTGTCAATGAAGTGTATTCTGCGATTTGTGCTGCAAGAGCCTCGCAGAGTTCCGCCGTCCCGCAGACGGCGGAAGAAGATCAAATCGTGTTTTCCGGCGGCATGTACGTCGGAAAACACTCTGCTCAGGCCGCAAGTGTGCGAGCGAAAGCGAGTGCGCGCAGCGGACTGCATCCCCCTCGAAAAAATGCTTGCATTTTTGAGAAGCGTGTCGAAGTACTTCGACACGCTGAATATATGTGTGATCCTGGCAAAAAGGGCGCTCCTCTCCCGTCCTTCGGGAGCCGGAACGCCCTTGTCCTCGACTCATGTACTTCCCTTCCCGCGCCGGAAGGGCCGTCTTGTCCATCCTACCATATCCGTCCCTCTTTGGCAAGGGGGAGGGGAAAGGAATCTCGCCCCTCCAGCACCGCCCACTGGGCGTTGTCCAGCCGGTAGCGGCGGTTCATCTCCGCAAAGCTGCCCCCCTCCAGCCAGCATAGGGTCCCCTTGATCACCGCGCTGTGGGCCACCACCAGGGCGGTCCCCTCCCCGGAGCGGCTGATCTGTTCCAGGGCGGGCAGGACCCGGCAGAGCATGGCCGCGAAGGACTCGCCCCCCAGGGGGGCCATGCGGAGGCGGTCGGCCTCATAGCGCCGGTACTCCTCCCGCCAGCGCTTCTGGATCTCGGTCCAGGCATGTCCCTCCCAGTGGCCGAAGGAGATCTCCCGCAGGCCCTCCACCGGCTCGGGCGTCAGGCCCAGCAGTCTGCCCGCGATCTGGGCGGTCTCCAGGGCCCGCTTCTGGGGGCTGGCATAGATCCGCTCCACCCGCTCCCCGGCCGCCAGCAGGCGGCGGGCCAGCTCGGCGGCCTGGGCCCTGCCCCGGTCGTTGAGGGTGGTGTCGCTCTGTCCCTGGATCTGTCCCCGGGCGTTCCAGTCGGTCTCTCCGTGCCGTGCCAGCAGCAGTCTCATAGCGTCCTCCTCACTTGGCCGCCGCCCGGCAGTTGAGCAGCAGTCCCGCAATGATGACCCCGATGCCCAGGAACTGGACCGGGGTGGGCATGGCGTCTCCCAGCAGCACCACCCCGCCGATCAGGGTAAAAATGATCTCGCCCGCGATGGTCCCCTCGGCCAGGGAGAGGAGCTTGGGGTCCCCCCGTCCCAGATTGGTGGCCTGGAAAAAGAGGATGGTGGCGATGACCGCCGAGAAGATGGCCACCAGCAGCGCCTGGAAGCACTGGCTCCCGCTGGGCAGCCGTCCCTGGACCACCGCCACGGCCGAGAGGGCCAGGAAGAAGGGCAGGCTGCAAATGGTCATGCCCAGCACCCGCTGGGGGGTGTCCAGCTCCTTCCCGCACAGATCCATCATCTTGCGGTTGCCCAGGGGGTAGGCCACCGCCGCCACCGAGATGAGCCCCAGGCAGGTCAGCACCCCGCCCCCGGCCTCCCCGCTCAGGAGGCGCTCGCTCTGGATGAGGACCACCCCCAGCAGGATGACCGCCACCGCGCCCAGGCTCCGGCGGGGGATCTTCTTCCCCCACAGGGGATTGAGGAAGACCCCCGCCACAATGGTCAGCTGCCACAGGGACACCGTGAGCCAGGACTCCCCGAAGTCGGAGGCCCAGGTCAGCGGGGCGTAAAAGAGGCCGAAGCCCACCGTGCTCCAGAGCAGCCAGGGCCCCGGACTGCGCCGGATGGACTCCAGCACCGGGCCCAGCTTGTGCCGGGCCCCCACCATCCCCCACAAAAACGGCAGGGAGAACAGATAGCGCAGCGACGCGCTCCAGATCCAGTATCCGCCGGAGAGATTCATGCTCCGGTTGAGAATAAAGGTAAAGGCAAAGAAAAAGGAGGACAGGATACCCAGTCCTAAGATGCGTTTCATGACAAGCTCCTCTCTCCGGCGGCGGGCCCCCGGGATGGGGCGGAAACCGCACGGTCTGTCTCATTCTAGACGGCAAAACGCTCCCCTGTCAAGGTCTGCCCCGGCGGCAGGCGAGAAAATCCGCGGTTTTTCCCGTTTCCCTCCCCTTCACGGGCACAGAAGTCTTGCAAACTTCGTATCCATCAGTATATAATAGGAAAAGTCACCTGTCCCTGCCCCGGCGGCGGGCGGGTGCCGATAATACAAAGGAGTGAATGATATGCCTGACGAACTGAATCCACCCGTAATGGCCCAGAACTTTATCCATGATTTCATTGACGAGGATATCGCGCAGGGCGGTCAGTTCCAAGGTATGACCGTCCACACCCGTTTTCCCCCCGAGCCCAACGGCTATCTGCACATCGGCCACGCCAAGGCCATCTTCGTGGACTTCGGCACCGCGGAGAAGTACGGCGGACTGTGCAACCTCCGCATGGACGACACCAACCCCACGAAAGAGGATGTGGAGTATGTGGAGGCCATCCAGGAGGACATCCACTGGCTGGGCTACGACTGGGGCGACCGGTTCTTCTTTGCCTCGGACTATTTTGAGCAGATGTACCAGTACGCCGTGGAGCTCATCAAGAAGGGCCTGGCCTATGTCTGTGAGCTCACCCCGGAGCAGTTTAAGGAATACCGCGGGGACGTGAACACCCCCGCCCGCTCCCCCTACCGGGACCGCCCGGTGGAGGAGTCCCTGGACCTCTTCGCCCGGATGCGCGCCGGCGAGTTCGAGAACGGCCGCATGACCCTGCGGGCCAAGATCGACCTCACCAGCGGCAACTTCAACATGCGCGACCCGGTCATCTACCGCATCAACCACATGCACCACCACCGCCAGGGGGACAAGTGGTGCATCTATCCCATGTACGACTTCGCCCATCCGCTGGAGGACGCTCTGGAGGGGATCACCCACTCCCTGTGCTCCCTGGAGTTTGAGGACCACCGTCCCCTCTACGACTGGGTCATCCAGCACTGCGATGTGCCCGCCAAGCCCCGCCAGATCGAGTTCGCCCGGCTGGGCATCAACTACACCGTCATGTCCAAGCGCAAGCTCCGCCAGCTGGTGGAGGAGGGCCGGGTCTCCGGCTGGGACGATCCCCGCATGCCCACCCTCTGCGGCCTGCGCCGCCGTGGCTACACCCCCCGCTCCATCCGCAACTTCTCCGAGCGCAACGGCGTGAGCAAGGCGGCCTCCACGGTGGAGTTTGCCTTCCTGGAGCACTGCCTGCGGGAGGACCTCAACGAGACTGCCCAGCGCGTCATGGCGGTCCTGCGCCCCGTGAAGCTGGTCATCACCAACTACCCCGCGGGCCAGAGCGAGACCTTCGAGGTGGAGAACAACCCCAACCGGCCCGAGGACGGCACCCGGACCGTCACCTTCTCCCGGGAGCTCTATGTGGAGGCCGAGGACTTCCTCCCCGAGCCCGTGCCCAAGTACAAGCGCCTCTATCCCGGCGGACCCGAGTGCCGCCTGAAGGGCGCCTACCTCATCAAGTGTGTGGGCTATGAGACCGACGATGCCGGCAACGTCATTGAGATCGCCGCCGAGTACGATCCCGACAGCCGGGGCGGCGATCCCGCCGACGGCCGCAAGGTGAAGGGCGCCACCATCCACTGGGTGGACGCCGCCACCGCCGTGGACGCCGAGGTCCGCCTCTACGACAACCTCTTCGCCGACGCCGAGCCCGATGCCGGCGACAAGAATTTCCTGGACTGCCTGAATCCCGGCTCTCTGGAGGTCCTCACCGGCTCCAAGGTGGAGGCCAGTCTGGCCGGCGCCCAGGCGCCCGCCTCCTACCAGTTCCTCCGCCAGGGCTATTTCTGCGTGGACAACAAGGATTCCCAGCCCGGCCACCTGGTCTTCAACCGCTCCGTCAGCCTGAAGGACAGCTTCAAGCCCGGCAAGTAATCCAGTCTGTCAAGCCTGTGGGCGGTATCCAATGGGATACCGCCCACGTTTTGAAATGAGGGAAATGTGATGTATCTGTTCCGCAACGACTACTCCTTCGGCGCCCATCCTAAGGTGCTGGAGGCCCTGTCCACCAGCAATCTGGAGGGCAACCCCGGCTATGGCTTCGACCCCCACTGTGAGGCGGCCGCCGCCCGGATCAAAGAGCTCTGCGAGGCCCCCCAGGCCGATGTGCAGTTCCTGATCGGCGGCACCTCGGCCAACTTCACCGCCATCGCCGCCTTCCTCCGCCCCTGGGAGGGGGTGTTCTGCGCTCAGACCGGCCATGTCAACGGCCACGAGTCCGGCGCGGTGGAGGCCACCGGGCACAAGCTTCTCCCCCTGGAGGCCGGCCCCGACGGCAAGCTGACCCCCGCCCTCATCGAGGCGGCCCTCCCGGCCTATGAGGACATCCACCTGGTCAAGCCCCGGCTGGTCTACATCTCGGACGCCACCGAGACCGGCGGCGTCTACACCAAGGCCGAGCTGGAGGCCCTCTCCGCCTGCTGCCGTGCCCACGACCTGCTCCTCTTCCTGGACGGCGCCCGCCTGGGCTGTGCCCTCACCTCCCCCGCCAACGACCTGACCCTCCCCGATCTGGCCCGCCTGACCGACGCCTTCTACATCGGCGGCACCAAGAACGGCGCCCTCATGGGCGAGGCGCTGGTCCTGGTCAACCCCGCCCTTCAGGGGGATTTCTTCCGCATCAAGAAGCAGCGGGGCGCCGTCCTGGCCAAGGGCTGGCTGCTGGGTGCCCAGTTCGAGGCCCTGCTGAAGGACGACCTCTATTTCCAGCTGGCCCGCCACTCCAACGACATGGCCCGCAAGCTCCAGGACGGACTGAAGGCCAAGGGGTACTCCTTCCTCTTCGAGTCCCCCTCCAATCAGATCTTCCCCATCGTGCCCGACGCCATCCTCCCGGAGTTGGAGCGGATCTGTGCCTTTGAGGTATGGGGCGCGGCGCCCGAGGCCGGCCATACCGTCATCCGTCTGGTGGCCAGCTTTGCCACCGAGCCCTCCGATGTGGACGGGCTGCTGAACGAGTTCCCCCTGCCCTGATTGAACCGGAGGGATTTTTATGGACAGTGAACTGCTGAAACTGCGCATCCCCTCGTACATCTACCGTGTGGCCCAACTGCTGGAGATCGTGGTGAGCCTCATTGTGATTGTCGCCATCACCTTGTCGGTCTGGTCGGTTCTCCTGGAGCTGAACATTATGACAAGCGGCCCCGGCAATACCGATCTGCTCCAGACCTTTCTGGCCGACGTTTTTACCGTGGTCATCGGCATCGAGTTCCTCAAGATGCTCAGCCGACACAATATGAGCTCGGTGGTGGAGGTCCTCCTCTTCGCCATCGCCCGCCAGATGGTCATTGAGCACACCACCGCGGTGGAGAACCTGGTCATGGTGATCGCCATTGCCATTCTGTTCACCATCCGGAAATACCTGTTTATTCCCGGACTGGACGACAAAAAATACAGCCCCCACAGCAAGAAGCGCGCCGACGCGGAGGAGTCCGCTCAGGAGCACATCCACTCCTGAGGCGATGAAAAGAGGGTGTACGGGAAACCGTACACCCTCTTTTGTCATATGGTACCCTCTTCCGGCTGCTTCTTCCGCACGGAACATCCGGCCAGGACCAGGTAGAGGACCAGCAGGATCACACCCAGCAGGAACACCCCTGCCGACGGCCTCCACTCCACGATAAAGCGGCTCAGATCGACCTCCGGCGTCCAGGAGTACTCCCGCCCGGTGGAAAGGCTCCAGATCTGTTCGGCGCTTCCCTTTGCAAAGAGCCACATGGGCCCGCACAGGGCGGTCAGCAGGAGGGCCGGAACCAGGCGCCTCCGGTCCCGCCGGAAGAGCCACAGATACCAGAGCTCCAGCAGGACCAGCAGTCCGGCAAAGAGCCCACCCTGATACCGGTAGCACCAGATGGGAAGGATGTCCAGGCAGTAGGCGCCCCAGAACCCCAGCACCACCAGGAATCCCGCCGCCGGGAGGAGTGCCCGGCCCCGGGGCAGGGACCACACCGACAGACGGAAGCCCCCTTTTTCCTGAAAATGCCGCCGGGCGAGGCCCATGGTCAGGGCGGTCAGCGCCGCGCCCAGCGCCAGCCAGAGGAAGAGCACCCCCAGCACCATCCCCCTCTGCCGGCCCGACAGCCACAGCTGGAACCAGGTCGACAGGAGCGTGCTCCCTCCTCCCGCGATCAGGACGAGCCCGCCGGCCGCCGCGCCGGCGATCACGCTCAGGTTGACCGCCAGATTCATCCCGGCGTTCCCCAGCCAGAACCAGCGGGAGTGGTAGGCGTAGTACCGCTGGAGGTAGACCCCGTAGGCCATGCAGCCCAGATAGGCCAGGTAGCACACCAGCAGGGGCACAAAGAGCCGCAGGAGATAGAACAGGATGCCGCCCCCCAGGGCAAAGGCAAAGGAGAGCAGGCTCTGAACATCCGTCCGGGTCAGAGCGCGCACCGGCTTTTCCCCGTCCAGCAGATCGTCCACGCTCACCCCCAGGGCCCGGGCCAGGGGCACCAGCAGGGGGACGTCCGGGTATCCGCCCGCCGACTCCCAGCGGGAGATGCTTTTGTTGCTCACCCCCAGGGCGTCGGCCAGCTCCTGCTGGGTCATGTTTTTTTCCTTGCGATAGCGTTTCAGGCGTTCACTGAATTCCGCTTCCATGGTTCCGCCTCCTTTCTTTCTGGCCCCATTGTAGCAGGAAATCGCTCTCGCAGCCACCCCACAGGGCGGGAATTCCCTCCCGGGGGGCGAGAATCGCGCCGTCAGGTCTTTTTTGTGTCACCTTTTCGCTCCTTCTGCGTCCAGAAGAGGGGAGCAAAAAACACTCCCACACAGCCCCCTTAGGAGGTGTATGCTTTGAAGGAAGAAGCTCTGCTTCGGCACATCCAGGCGGGACGCCGCTGGGCACTCCACGCCGCCATCCGGCGCTACACCGGGTATGTGACCGCCGTCGCCGCCCGCACTCTGGGGCCCTCCCTGCTCCCCGAGGATCTGGAGGAGGTGGTCTCCGACGTGTTTGTGACCCTTTGGCTCCGCTCCGGTGACATCCAGAGCGGTCCGTCCCTGCGCCCCTGGCTGGCCGCCGTGGCCCGGAACAAATCCGCCGACCGCCTGCGCCGCACCCGGGGTGTCCTCCCCCTCTCCGACACCCTGCCCGCAGTGGGTGATCTGCCCGAGGCCCTGGTGGAACGGCAGGAGTGCCACGCCCAGCTCCGCCGGGCCGTGGAGGCCATGGAGGAGCCCGACCGTACCCTGTTTCTCCTCTACTACTACGAGGACCAGCCCCTGAAAGAGGTGGCCCCCCGCCTGGGCCTGAGTCTGGCGGCCGCCAAGGCCCGTTTGAGCCGGGGCCGGAAACGCCTGAAAGAGGCGCTATTGAAAGGAGGAATCGACCATGCGTGATCACCTGCACGATCTATGGGAGGACCTGGACCTGCCCGAGGCCTACCCCACCGTGGACCCCCGCGCGGTCCGGCGCCGGGTGGACGCCGTATTGGACGGCGCAAAGGGACGAGGCCCCCGCCGGCCCTTGCGGGTGGCCCTGGCCGGCCTCCTGCTGGCCGCGGCCGGGATTACCGCCAGCATCTCCATCGCCCTCGCGGATACCGGACAGGCCCTTCCACCCATCGTCTCCGACCCGCCCGCTGTCTCCGACCCGCCCGCCGTCACTCCCACCCCCACGCTCCCCCCTGACGACCACGGGTGGAGCATTATCATCACCCCGGAGGACTATGACAGCGGAAATCCCACCCGGGACCGGACCGATGAAATCTCCGCGCTGCCCGTCTACCCCTCCGGCCCCCTCTCCGCCGAGGCGCAGCAGGCCGCCGCCGAGGATCTGGCCGACGCGCTGGATACCACCCTCCGCGGCACGGACGATCCCGGCGTCTTTCTCCTGGCCGACGGCACCCAGCTCTCCTTCTCCGCAGATGCCCCCGAGGTGGTCATCGAGCCCACCGATTGCTCCCCTGCCGACCTGCTCTCCCGCCTCACCGGGGGAGGCGCCGTCGAAACGGCCAAGTCGGTCCACTATTCCTTCTCCGGGGAGCCCGACACCCAGTCCCGGTCCTTCCCCGCCGATACCGGGCAGCCGCTGGAGGAGCAGCTGCTGGACTACACCTTCTCCGCCGCCCGGTCGGACAGCGCCACCTCTCTGCGCCTCACCCTCACGCCGGTCCAGCAGGGGGTCTACCCCATCCGGAGCACGGAGGAGGCCCTCTCCCTCTTCCGCGCGGGAAACTACTTCGGCGTGGAGACCCGCCCGGAGGAGGCCCGCGTCCTGTGGGTCCAGCTGATCTACCGTACCGACGGGATTGGCGCCTCCTTCCTCCAGCCCTTCTATGAGATCATCTATATGCAGGCTTACTGGGATCTCACTCCGGTGATGCACACGGAGAAGGTCCGCCGCTACTCCAGCATCAGCTCCGCCTATGTCCCAGCCGTGACCGACCCCTACCTGGATGAGCTCCGTCCCACCTGGTATATCAATGACACCGACACCGGGCACGGCATCTATGCCCCCTCCTGACCCCCCAAAAACAAACGCGGCCGCCGCAGAAGATTCGTTCTGCGGCGGCCGCGCCCTGTTCTCTTTGCTTATTTCTTGTGGTCCTCGGCGATCTCGCCGCTGCGGAAGGCCCAGAGCAGGGCCATCAGGTCGTCGATCTGCTCCTGGAGCTGGCGGCCCACATCGGTCCCGGCGATCTTCATGCGGGATTCCAGCCGCTCAAACACCACCGAGCTGGAGGCGATGTCCTGATTTTCCCGGATGGCGTTGCGCCGGCCCACAAAGGGCTCATGGGAGACCAGGCGGAAGCAGCCCGAGTTGTAGATCAGGGTATAGCCCGCGATGCCGGTGGTCTTCTGATAGGCCTTGCAGAAGCCGCCGTCGATGACCAGCAGCTTGCCCCCCGCCTTCATGGGGCTCTCGCCCTTCTTGGACTTGACCGGGATGTGGCCGTTGATGATGTGGCAGTGGGGGCCCTCCAGCCCGAACTCCCGCAGCAGCATATCGCACACGGCGGGGTCGTTGTAGAACTGGTAGTAGGGATTCTTGGGCTCGGTCCAGGTGGACTCGTCCACGATGAGCCGCCGCTCGAAGGTGGTCATCCGGTCCCGGCCGAAGATGGGGCTGTTGCGTCCCGCCCAGAGGAACCAGAGGAAGTCCATACCGAACTGCCGCTCGGGAGAGCCGGGCTTATTGTAGTAGGCCCGCCGGGCAACCAGGTCGGCATAGTCCAGGAAGGCCCGCCCCGAGAGGTTCTCGCAGCCGATGGAGAAGCGCATCAGCTCCCCCTCCGCCGTCATGGGGATGCAGCCGTGGAAGAGAAGGTTCCCGTTGAACACCTTGTAGAGGCTGCCCTTGGAGTAGAGGAAGCGGATGTGCCGCTGGAGCTTTTCGCTGTGCCGGAAGGAGGCGGTGAGCTGGTCGATGAGGACGGACTCCTCCTCCGTGAGGGCATAGGGGTCGTTCCGGTCCACGGTGGGGAAGTCGGTGTCCTCCAGCGGATAGGTGGTGCCCCCCAGGGTGATGCACTTGTTCTCATAGTCGATCTTGTCCAGGAGCAGCCGGTCGTTCATGCCGAAGCAGGGATTGCGCAGGATCTTCTGCCCCTCCAGCTTGAAGAGGATGATGGTGATGGCCTTGTGCATCCGGGCGGCCAGCATCTTGTCCTTCTCGGTGTAGTGGGCCTCGTCCTCATTGGTGAGCTTGACGGCGAACTGGTGGATGTCACAGTCCTTGTACACCTCGTTGGCAAAGACCGACAGGGGCCGCAGGGAGATGCCGTATCCGGTCTCGATGACCTCCAGGTTGTTGTAGCGCAGGGAGTTGGCCAGCACGGTGGCCACCAGGGTGCGGGAGCCGGAGGCCGCGCCCATCCACAGGATGTCGTGGTTGCCCCACTGGATGTCCACGCTGTGGTACTCCATCAGGGAGTCCAGGATGATGTCGGCCCGGGGGCCGCGGTCAAAGATATCGCCCACCAGGTGCAGGTGGTCCACGGCCAGGCGCTTGATGAGCTCGCACAGCTGCACCAGGAAGTTGGAGGCCCGGTCGATGTCGATGATGGTAGAGATGATGTTCTCGTAGTAGTCCCGCTTATCGCTGTCCTCGTAGTGGGTGTGGATGAGCTCGTCGATGATATAGGCGTACTCCTTGGGCATGGCCTTACGGACCTTGGAGCGGGTATACTTGGAGCTGACCTCCCGGCAGACCTCGATGAGGCGGTGGAAGGTGATGCGGTACCACTCCCGCATGTCGTCGTTCTCCCGCTCGATCTCCTCCAGCTTCTCCTTGGGGTAGTAGATGAGGGTGGCCAGCTGGTCCAGCTCGGCCTTGGAGACGCTGGTGCCGAAGAGCTTGTCCAGCTTTTCCCGCACCACGCCGGAAGCGGAGTTGAGGATGTGCAGAAATGCCTCGTATTCGCCGTGCACATCGGAGATGAAGTGTTCCGTGCCCTTGGGCAGGTTCAGGATCGCCTGGAGATTGATGATCTCGGTACTGGCCGCCTGAACGGTGGGATACTGCCGGGCCAGCATTTTCAGATAGTGCAGATTCTCGGACCGGTAGGTTTTCGATGGCTTCATGCGGGGGCCTCCTTTTCTAATCTTTGGTAATCTTCATTATGTCACGTTCTCCCTCCGGTTGCAAGGGGAGGCGTGTCCTTTCCCTCTTCCACACCGGATTTTTCCATCCGGTTTCCCCGGTGCATTCGTTTTTTTGTTGGAATTCCAACATACAAATGGGCCATTCTCCCCTATACTGATGCCATGATCCAGAAAACCATCGGCCGCAGCTTGCTCCGGCCATAAAAAGGAGTTAGACTATGGAAAACAAGATGTTCTGCTATCAGTGCCAGGAGACCGCCGGCTGCGCCGGATGCACCCGAGCCGGCGTGTGCGGCAAGACCGCCCAGGTGGCCAACACCCAGGACCTGCTGGTCTATGTGACCAAGGGGCTCTCCGCTGTCACCACCGCCCTGCGGGCGCAGGGCGAGACCATCCCCGCTTCCCTCAACCAGCTCATCACCCTCAACCTCTTCACCACCATCACCAACGCCAACTTTGACCAGGAGGCCATCCTCCAGCGCATCCGGGACACCCTGGCGGCCAAGGCACCCCTGCTGGCCCAGGTCCAGGACCCCTCCGCCCTTCCCGCCGCCGCCCGGTGGGACGGCTCCGGCGACTGGGAGGAGAAGGCCGCCCAGGTGGGCGTGCTCTCCACCGAAAATGAGGACATCCGCTCTCTGCGGGAGCTCATCACCTACGGTCTGAAGGGCCTGTCCGCCTACTCCAAGCACGCCAACGCCCTGCTCCAGGCCGACGAGGAGATCGACGCCTTCCTCCAGCGGGCCCTGGCCGCCACTCTGGACGACACCCTCACCGCCGACGACCTGGTGGCCCTCACCCTGGAGACCGGCAAATACGGCGTATCCGGTATGGCCCTTCTGGACCAGGCCAACACCCAGGCCTACGGCAACCCCGAGATCACCCGGGTCCAGCTGGGCGTGGGCAAGAACCCCGGCATCCTGGTCTCCGGCCACGACCTGCGGGACCTGGAGATGCTGCTGGAGCAGACCAAGGACACCGGCGTGGACGTGTACACCCACTCCGAGATGCTCCCCGCCCACTACTACCCCGCCTTCAAGAAGTACCCCCACTTTGTGGGCAACTATGGCAACGCCTGGTGGAAGCAGAAGGAGGAGTTCGAGTCCTTCCACGGTCCCATCCTGATGACCACCAACTGCATCGTGCCCCCCAAGGACAGCTACAAGGACCGGCTCTACACCACCGGCGCCGCCGGATTCCCCGGCTGTAAGCACATCCCCGGCGCCATCGGGGAGGAGAAGGACTTCTCCGCTCTCATCGAGCACGCCAAGCGCTGCGCGCCCCCTGCCGAGCTGGAGCAGGGTGAGATCGTGGGCGGCTTTGCCCACGCCCAGGTGCTGGCCCTTGCCGATCAGGTGGTGGAGGCCGTCAAGAGCGGAGCCATCAAGAAGTTCGTGGTCATGGCCGGCTGCGACGGCCGCGCCAAGAGCCGCAGCTACTACACCGACTTTGCCAAGGCCCTGCCCCGGGACACCGTGATCCTCACCGCAGGCTGCGCCAAGTACAAGTACAACAAGCTGGACCTGGGCGACATCAACGGGATTCCCCGGGTGCTGGACGCCGGCCAGTGCAACGACTCCTACTCCCTAGCCGTCATCGCCCTCAAGCTCAAGGAGGTCTTTGGCCTCTCCGACATCAACGACCTGCCCATCATCTACAACATCGCCTGGTATGAGCAGAAGGCGGTCATCGTCCTGCTGGCCCTGCTCTATCTGGGGGTGAAGAACATCCACCTGGGCCCCACCCTGCCCGCCTTCCTCAGCCCCAACGTGGCCAAGGTCCTGGTGGAGAACTTCGGCATCGCCGGCATCCGCACCGTGGAGGAGGACATGGCCCTCTTCTTCGGCGAGCAGGCCTGAGTCCCCCCTTCGCCCTGCCGGGTTTCTGAGAGAAAGGAGCTGTCTTTCCATGAAAAAGCCGTCCGTCCGCATCACTCTGGTGGACCGTCTGGGCCCCTGCCGGTGTCACCGGGGGCATCAGATCGGCGATTCCTTCGACTTTGAGACCCAGCGGGGCGAGCTGTGCCCCATGGCGGCCCACGCGGCCTTCCCCTTCGTGGACATCCTCCGCTACGGCGGGACCTTGCCCAAGAGCCGCCACGGGGACTACCGCTTCTGCTGTCCGGACGCAGACGTGGTCAACGTCTTCCGCCTGGAGATCCTCCCCCCGGAGGAGCCCTGATCCCTCCTTTTCCGTCCATTTTGGAAGAGTTTTGCCCCCGCCCCCTTGCCATAGGCGGGAAAAGCCTCTATAATATTGTCTGCTTAATTCAGGCGCTCCCCCTTTCGGGCGGCGCCCAACCGTTGGAGGAATTCAAATGGCTCTGGATATGAATTGGTTTGACGAGATGGAGGCCCGCATTCCCAAGGGAGAGGTCCGCACTCGTTTTGCCCCCTCTCCCACGGGCTATATGCACGTGGGCAACCTGCGCACCGCCCTGTACACCTGGCTCATCGCCCGGCACAACGGCGGCAAGTTCCTGCTCCGCATCGAGGACACCGACCAGGGCCGCCTGGTGGAGGGCGCCGTGGACGTGATCTACAACACCCTACGCAAGTGCGGTCTGGACTGGGACGAGGGTCCCGATCTGGGCGGTCCGGTGGGCCCCTATGTACAGACCGAGCGCCGCGGCTTTTACGGCAAGTACGCCGAGCTCCTGGTGGAGCGGGGCCACGCCTACTACTGCTTCTGCGAAAAGACCGAGTCCGAGGAGGACTCCGGTGAGTTTGACCGGGGCGACGATCCCTGCCGCTCCCTGAGCATGGAGGAGGCCCGGGCCAAGGTGGAAGCCGGCGTGCCCTATGTCATCCGCCAGAAGATCCCCAAGGAGGGCTCCACCACCTTCCACGACGTGGTGTTTGGTGACATCACGGTGGAGAACTCCACCCTGGATGACCAGATCCTCATGAAGTCGGACGGTCTGCCCACCTATAACTTCGCCAACGTCATCGACGACCACCTCATGGGCATCACCCACGTGGTCCGCGGCAGCGAGTACCTCTCCTCCGCCCCCAAGTACAACCTGCTCTATGAGGGCTTCGGCTGGGAGGTCCCCGCCTATATCCACTGCTCCCCCGTCATGCGCGACCAGCACAACAAGATGTCCAAGCGCAAGGGCGACCCCTCCTACGAGGACCTCCTGGCCATGGGCTTCCTCTCCGAGGCCGTGGTCAACTATGTCACCCTGCTGGGCTGGTCCCCCAAGGGCGAGGAGAGCGAGCGGGAGTTCTTCACCCTCTCCGAGCTGGCAGAGTCCTTCGACGTGGCGGGCATCTCCAAGTCCCCCGCCATCTTCGACCTGGAGAAGCTCAAGTACTTCAACGCCAAGTACCTGCGCGCCCTCTCCCCCGAGGCCTTCTATGAGGGGGCCCGGCCCTACCTGGAGCAGGCGGTCAAGACCCCCGGCATCGACCTCTCCCTCATCGCGCCCCTGGTGCAGCCCCGCTGCGACACCTGGCTGGACATCGCCCCCCAGGTGGACTTCTTTGACGCGCTGCCCGCCTATTCCAACGAGCTCTACTGCCACAAGAAGATGAAGACCAACGAGGAGAACTCTCTGGAGGCCCTCCAGATGGTCCTTCCCGTGCTGGAAGGCCTCTCCGACTGGACCTATGACGCCATCCACGACGCCCTCATCGACCTGGCCGCCAGCCACGAACTCAAGAACGGCCGCATCATGTGGCCCGTGCGCACCGCAGTCTCCGGCAAGGCCGTCACCCCCGGCGGCGCCGTGGAGCTGTGCCACATCCTGGGCAAGGAGGAGACCCTCCGCCGTATCCGCCTGGGTATGGAGCAGCTGGCTCGCTGATTTTCTTCTCATACAGAACAAGCCCCCGGTTCCGCGGAACCGGGGGCGTTTCTTTTTGGTCTGATTTACTTCTTTTCCTCACCCATGAGCAGGTAGAGCACCGCTTTCTGGGCGTGGAGGCGGTTCTCAGCCTCGTCGAAGATCTCGCCGGCATGGGCCTCAAAGACCTCGGCGGTGATCTCCTCGCCCCGGTGGGCGGGCAGGCAGTGCTGCACCATGCAGCCGGGGTTGGTGACCTTCATCAGCGCCTCGTTGACCTGATAGCCCTGGAAGGCGGCCTTGCGCTTGGCGGTCTCCTCCTCCTGGCCCATGGAGGCCCACACGTCGGTAAAGACCACGTCGGCCCCCTTGGCGGCCTCCATGGGATCCCGGGTGAGGGTGAAGGTGGCGTCGGTCACGCTCTTGGCAAACTCCATCACGTCGGGATGGGGGTCATACCCCTCGGGGCAGGCCACGGACACGTTCATGCCCACCTTCAGGCAGCCCACGATGAGGGAGTTGACCATGTTGTTGCCGTCGCCGATGAAGCACATGTTCAGCCCTTCCAGCTTGCTCTGGTGCTCGCGAATGGTCATCAGGTCGGCCAGCACCTGGCAGGGGTGGGCGAAGTCGGTCAGGCCGTTGATGACCGGGATGTCGGCGTACTCGGCCAGCTTCTCCACCTCCTCCTGGGAGTAGGTGCGGATCATGATGCCGTCGCAGTAGCGGGAGAGCACCCGGGCGGTGTCCTCCACGGGCTCGCCGCGGCCGATCTGGCTCTCCTTGCTGGAGAGGAAGAGGGCGTGGCCGCCCAGCTGGTACATACCGGTCTCAAAGGAGACCCGGGTGCGGGTGGAGTTCTTCTCGAAAATCATGGCCAGAGTCTTGCCCTGGAGATAGTTGTGGGTGAGACCATGCTTCTGGTTGTACTTCATCTGGTCGCCCACGTTCAGAATATGAATGATCTCTTCCTTGGAGAGATCCAGCAGCTTCAACAGATCCTTCATTTCCATGTCACCTCATCATCCGGCGGGAGCGGTGTCCCGCGCCGTTCTTATTCCAGGACCTGGGCCATGATCGCCAGGCCCTTGTCCATCTCTTCCTTCGTGATCGTCAGGGGGGGCAGCAGCCGCAGACCCGGACCGGCGGTGAGGACCAAAAGGCCATTCTGCACCAGCTGGGCGGCCAGGGCCTTGTTGGTATAGCCCTCCTTGACCTCAATGCCGATCATCAGGCCCAGCCCGCGGGTGGAGCCGATGCTCTTCTTGTCCAGGGCCTCGATGCCGGCGCGCAGGTAGGCGCCCTTCTCCTTCACCGCTTCCAGCGCGTCCTCGTCCAGGATATCCAGGACGGTGAGGGCGGCCGAGGCGGCAATGGGGTTGCCGCCGAAGGTGGAGCCGTGCATGCCCGCGCCCAGCACGTTCCGGCACTTCTCGTTCACCAGGAATCCGCCCATGGGGAGGCCGCCGGCGATGCCCTTGGCAAAGGAGGCCGCGTCGGGCTGGATGCCGTACTGCTGGTAGGCAAAGAGGGTGCCCGTCCGGCCGATGCCGGTCTGGACCTCGTCCACCAGCAGGAGCCAATCCCGCTCGGCGCACAGCTCCGCCAGGCCCTGGACAAAGTCCGGCTCCATGGGGAGCACGCCGCCCTCGCCCTGGACCAGCTCCAGCATCACGGCGCATACGTCCTTCCCGCCTTCCGCCTTGACGCTCTCCAGATCGTTGGCGTCGGCGTAGCGGAAGCCCTCCATAAAGGGATAGAAGTACTGGTGGAACACATCCTGTCCGGTGGCGGTCAGGGTGGTGATGGTCCGTCCGTGGAAGGAGTTCTTCAGGGTCAGGATGGTGCTGCGGCCCTTGCCGTACTTGTCAAAGCTGTACTTGCGGGCCAGCTTGATGATGCCCTCGTTGGCCTCGGCGCCGGAGTTTCCGAAGAAGGCCGCCGCCATTCCCGCCCGCCGGCACAGCACATCGGCCAGCTTGGCGTAGGGCTGGGTATAAAAGAGGTTGGAGATATGCCCCAGAGCCAGGGCCTGCTCATAGATGGACCAGGCCCACTGCTCATTTCCGTAGCCCACCGAGTTCACGCCGATGCCGGAGGTGAAGTCGATGTACTCCTTCCCCTCCAGATCCCAGAGCGTGGCGCCCTTTCCGTGGGCAATGGCCACGTCAAAGCGCCCGTAGGTCTGAAGGGTGTGGGCGTGATCCAGGGCTTTCAGTTCTTCAAAGGTCATGGTTGCCGTCTCCTTACAGAATCATGGTACCGATGCCCTGGTCGGAGAGCATCTCGATGAGGATGGAGTGGGGGATGCGTCCGTCCAGGATGTGGGTGCGCTCCACGCCGGAGCGTACCGCCTCCACGCAGCACTCGATCTTGGGGATCATGCCGCCCTGGATCACGCCCTCCCGCACCAGCTGGGGCACGTCGGAGAGTCCCACCACCGGGATGAGGGTCCCCTCGTCCGCCGGGTCGCGCAGCAGCCCCCGGATGTCGGTGAGGAGGATGAGCTTCTCGGCCCCCAGGGCCACGGCCAGCTTGGCCGCGGCGGTGTCGGCGTTGATGTTGTAGGCGTTCTCCCCATCCACTCCCTGGGCCACGGTGGAGACCACCGGGATGTAGCCCTGCTGGAGGCAGTCCCGCACCGGGTCAGGATTGACCTTGACGATCTCGCCCACCAGGCCGTACTTCTCGTCCAGCTTCTGGGCCTGGAAGAGGCCCGCGTCCATGCCGCACAGGCCGATGGCGTGGCCGCCCCGGCGGTTGAGGGTGGCCACCAGGTTCTTGTTCACCTTGCCGCAGAGCACCTGCTGGACGATGTCCATGGTCTCCTCGTCGGTGTAGCGCAGGCCGTCCACAAAGCGGGACTCCTTGCCGATCTTGCGGAGCATCTCCGAGATCTCGGGTCCGCCGCCGTGGACCACCACCACATGGATGCCCACCAGGTGGAGCAGGATGATGTCGCTGATGACGGCCCGGCGCAGCTCGTCGGAGATCATGGCGTTTCCGCCGTATTTGACCACGATGGTCTTGCCGTAAAATTTCTGGATATAGGGCAGAGCTTCGGCCAGCACCGTGGCTCTGGTCACAACAGGGTCAGACATTTGGAATCCTTCTTTCCCGATCAGGTGCGGTAATCGCCGTTGATCTTCACATAGTCATAGGTCAGGTCACAGCCCCAGCAGGTGGCCTCGTGCTCTCCCTCGTGGAGGCAGATGTCGATGATCACCTCGTCCTGGGAGAGGATGCTCTTGGCAGCCTCCTCGTCGAAGTCCAGGCCCATGCCCTGCTGGCAGACCAGCACCTCGCCCACGGCGGAGGCAAATTTCACATCCACGTACTCGGGACGGAAGGGGGCCTTGGAGTAGCCCATGGCGCACAGGAC
The DNA here is from genome assembly GCF_015547905.1 of Clostridium sp. J1101437_171009_A5. Classification (NCBI taxonomy): domain Bacteria; kingdom Bacillati; phylum Bacillota; class Clostridia; order Eubacteriales; family Clostridiaceae; genus Clostridium; species Clostridium sp. J1101437_171009_A5. The sequence goes on along the minus strand of NZ_JADMVY010000004.1, from coordinate 79,664 downwards.
CCGGCCCCAGTTGGCGTCGGTGCCGAACATGGCGGCCTTCACCAGGGGGGAGCCCACCACCGCCTTGCTCAGGCGCTCGGCGCTCTCCTCGCTGCGGGCCGCATGGACGGTGCAGGTGATGAGACGGCTGGCGCCCTCGCCGTCGCCGGCGATGCAGCGGGCCAGATACTCACAGACCTGGTGAAGGGCCTTGCGGAAGACGGTGTAGCTGTCATCCTTCCACTCGATGAGGGGATTTTCCGCCATGCCGTTGGCCAGCACCACGCACATGTCGTTGGTGGAGGTGTCCCCGTCCACCGTCACCCGGTTGAAGGTCTTGGGCACCACCTCGTGGAGGGCGTCGGAGAGCAGCTCGCCGGTGATAGCACAGTCGGTGGTGATGAAGCAGAGCATGGTCCCCATGTTGGGGTGGATCATGCCGGAGCCCTTGGCGATGGCGCCCATGGTCACGGTCTTGCCGCCCAGAGTGAAGGAGATGGCGATCTCCTTCTTGCTGGTGTCAGTGGTCATGATGGCGTGGGCCGCCGCGTCGGAGCCCTCGGGGCCGTCGGTGAGTCCGGCCGCCACCTCGGGCATTCCCCGCTCGATGGCGGCGATGTTGATGGTCTGGCCGATGACACCGGTGGATGCCACCACAAAGTCCGAGGGCTTGTGGCCGGTGGCCTGGGCGGCGTACTGGCTCATAAGCTCGGCGTTCTCATGGCTCTGGGGGCAGCAGGCGTTGGCGTTTCCGCTGTTGGCCACCACGCCCCAGGCCGTTCCGTCCTCCAGATGGTCCATGGTGACGTAGATGGGGGCCGCCTTGACGCGGTTCATGGTGTAGGTGGCCGCCGCCGCACACTCCCGCTCGGAGAGGATGATGGCCAGGTCCTTCTTTTCCAGCTTCTTGCTCTTGACGCCGCAGTGAACGCCCCAGGCCCGAAAGCCCTTGGCTGCGGTCACGCCGCCGTTGATCTGCTTCATAACCTTATGTCCTTCCCTTCTGTGGGGGAACGAAGGGTGCGCTGTCTCCAGCTCCCCTTCTTCCGCTCAGTCCAAATGGAGCCCGGTGGTCTCGTCCAGGCCCAACATGATATTCATATTCTGTACCGCCGCGCCCGATGCACCCTTGCCCAGGTTGTCGAAGAGGGCGGTGACGATGGTCTGCTCCTCATGGCCGCAGACCACCAGCTCCAGCCGGTCGCTTCCGGCCAGGGCGTTGGCGGGGAGCATTCCGCCCTCCTCCTCATAGCGCACCGAGATCAGCTTCTGTCCGGCGTAGTAGGCCATGAGGATGTGGTAGATCTCCTTGGCCGTGGGCTGCCCCAGCAGATACTTGTTGTGGAGCATGATCGTGGTGGCCATGCCCTTGTAGTAGTCGTCCACCACCGGGCAGAAGACCGGAGGCTGGTCCAGCCCGGAGATCTTCCGCATCTCATTGAGATGCTTGTGGCGCAGGTTGGTGCCGTAGATCCGGGGGCTGTACAGGTCCTTCCCCTTCTCCCCGCTCTCGTACTCCGCGATCATCTTCTTGCCCCCGCCGGAGTAGCCGGTCAGGGAGTAGCAGGTGAGCGGGTAGTCCTTGGGCAGGATGTGGAGGGAGACCAGGGGCATGGTGGAGGAGAGAAAGCCCGTGGCATGGCACCCGGGATTGGCCACCCGGGTGGCCTGTCCGATGACCTCGCCGGGATAGCGGTAAAACTCCGGGAAGCCGTAGACCCATCCCTTGGCGGTGCGGTGGGCGGTGGAGGCGTCAATGACCCGGGTGTGGTCATTCTCGATGAGGGCCACCGCCTCCTTGGCCGCCGCGTCGGGCAGGCAGAGGAAAACCAGGTCGGCCGCGTTGAGGAGCTTCTTCCGCTCCTCCACGTCCTTGCGCTTTTCCTCGTCGATGAGCAGGAGGTCAATGTCCTCCCGCGCGCCCAGGCGCTCATAGATCTGAAGGCCGGTGGTGCCTTCCTTGCCGTCGATATATACCTTTGGTTTATTCATAGAAACACCCCATTTTCTCGGTTTGCCGCGTAGACAGTTTCATAGTACGGCAGCCGAGCGAGGATTTCAACCTCAAACCTGTTACAGTCTGGTTTCTCAGCCCTTCTTCCGCTGGGCCAGGAAGTCCTTGATGTGGTCGATCTGCTGCTGCACGCTCTCGGCGGAGGGACCGCCGTAGACCTGGCGTCCGTTGACGCAGGTGTTGAGCTCCAGGGCCTGGTAGACGTCCTCCTCGAAGATGGGCGAGACCGCCTTGAAGTCCTTCAGGGGCAGGGTGTCCAGGGTCTCACCGGCCTTGATGCAGAAGTTGACCAGCTTGCCCACGATCATGTAGGCCTCCCGGAAGGGCATTCCCTTCTTGACCAGGTAGTCGGCGCAGTCGGTGGCGTTGATGAAGCCGCCGGAGGCCGCCGCGCGCATGTTCTTCTCCTTGACGGTGAGGGTGTCCAGCATAGCGGCAAAGACGGGGATGCACAGCTCCACCGTGTCGATGGCGTCGAAGACCGGCTCCTTGTCCTCCTGCATGTCCTTGTTGTAGGCCAGAGGCAGGCCCTTCATCACGGTCAGCAGGGTGATGAGGGAGCCGTACACCCGCCCGGTCTTGCCCCGGACCAGCTCGGCCACATCGGGGTTCTTCTTCTGGGGCATGATGGAGGAACCGGTGGAGTAGGCGTCGTCCAGCTCCACATACTTGAACTCCCAGGAGCACCAGAGGATGATCTCCTCCGAGAAACGGGACAGGTGCATCATCAGAATGGAGCAGGCAGACAGGAACTCAATGGCAAAGTCCCGGTCGGACACCGAGTCCATGGAGTTGTCGGTGGGGCACCGGAAGCCCAGGGCCGCCGCGGTCTGGAACCGGTCCACCGGATAGGTGGAGGTGGCCAGGGCGCCCGCGCCCAGGGGGCACTCGTCCATCCGCTCCAGGCAGTCCTCCAGGCGGGTGATGTCCCGCTTGAGCATGTTGGCGTAGGCCATCATGTAGTGGGCGAAGGTGGTGGGCTGGGCCCGCTGGAGGTGGGTGTAGCCCGGCATGACGGTGTGGAGGTTGGCCTGGGCCTTTTTCACCAGCACCTCCTCCAGGTCCTGGATCATGCCGATGATGACGGGGATCTCCTTCTTCACATAGAGCCGGAAGTCCACCGCCACCTGGTCGTTCCGGCTGCGGGCGGTGTGCAGCCGCTTGCCGGTCTGGCCGATGCGCTGGGTGAGGAGGGACTCGATGTTCATGTGGATGTCCTCGTTCTCCATGGAGAACTCCACCTGATCGGCCTCCACGTCGGCCAGGATGGCCTTGAGCCCGTCGATGATCTTCTCGGCCTCATGGGCCTCGATGATGCCGGTCTTTCCCAGCATGGCCGCGTGGGCCATGGAGCCTGCGATGTCCTCCTTGTAGAGACGGGCGTCGAAGGAAATGGACGAGTTAAAGTCATTTACCAGGGTATCGGTTTCCTTCTGGAACCGTCCTGCCCACAATTTCATGCTGGTTACCTCATTTCTCTTTCATCGGGTTAGTGTTTTCTCAAAAATGCAGGCATTTTTGAGAGGGGATACAGCCCCCTGCGTCGCGCGCGCAAAGCGCGCACGCTTGTGGGCTGAGAAGTGTTTTTTCCGAGGCGCATGTCCTCGGAAAAAACGGATTTCGATTTTCTTTCGCCGCCTGCGGGAGGCGAAACTCTGCCGAGGGCTGAATGCCGTCTTACTTCAGCTTTCCCTGGTCCCGCAGGGCCAGGATGGTGTCGGGCAGGCCCCAGAGGTTGATAAAGCCGGTGGCGTCGTTCTGGTTGTAATCGCTCTCCTGGAAGGTGACGATGTCCTCGGAGTAGAGGGTGTCGGGAGAGGTGACGCCGGAGGTGATGATGTTGCCCTTGTAGAGCTTGAGCTTCACCTGGCCGGTGACGTACTTCTGGGTCTCAGCGGCGAAGGCGGAGAGGGCCTCCCGCACGGGGGTGAACCACTTGCCGTTGTAGACCAGATCGGCGAAGTCCACTGCCAGCTTCTGCTTCATGTGCTTGGTGTCCTTGTCGATGGTGATCATCTCCAGCACCTCGTGGGCCCGGTAGAGGATGGCGCCGCCGGGGGTCTCGTACACGCCCCGGTCCTTCATGCCGGTCATCCGGTTCTCCACGATGTCCAGCAGGCCGATGCCGTTCTTGCCGCCCAGGTCGTTGAGCTTGCGGATGATGTCGGAGGCCTTCATCTTCTCACCGTCCACGGCCACGGGCCAGCCCTTCTCAAAGTCGATGGTCACATAGGTGGCCTCGTCGGGGGCCATGGCGGGAGAGACGCCCATCTCCAGGAAGCCGGGCTTGTCGTACTGGGGCTCGCTGGCGGGATCCTCCAGGTCCAGGCCCTCGTGGGAGAGGTGCCACAGGTTCTTGTCCTTGGAGTAGCTGGTCTCCCGGCTGATCTTCAGGGGCACGTTGTGGGCCTCGGCGTAGTCGATCTCCTCGTTGCGGCTCTTGATGTCCCACTCTCTCCAGGGGGCGATGATCTTCATCTCGGGGGCGAAGCGCTTGATGGCCAGCTCAAACCGGATCTGGTCGTTGCCCTTGCCGGTGCAGCCGTGGGCGATGGCGTCGGCCCCTTCCTTCTTGGCGATCTCCACCAGGCCCTTGGCGATGATGGGCCGGGCAAAGGCGGTGCCCAGCAGATAGTCCTCGTACTTGGCGCCCATCATCATGGAGGGGATGATGACATCGTCTACCATCTCATCCACCAGATCCAGCACATACAGCTTGGAAGCGCCGGTCTTGATGGCCTTCTCCTCCAGGCCCTCCAGCTCGTCATTCTGGCCCACGTCGCCGGCCACGGCGATGATCTCGGGGTTGTTGTAGTGCTCCTTCAGCCAGGGGATGATGATGGACGTATCCAGACCGCCGGAGTAGGCGAGGACAACTTTCTTGATCTCAGACATTGTAATGACCTCCTGTGAGGCGGCCGCTCCGGCCGTCTTCCTGATGTTGGCATCATTATACTCCCAGCAGAATAAAAATGCAACTGTCATTTTGCATAATTATTCTTATATATCCCATTTTATTTGAATATAATTTTAAATATTCATTTTATAGTGAATATTTCAGAATGTACTCCCCTGGCGCACACTCTGGAATATACGTTTTTATTCTGCATGCCATGAAAAAAGCGGCGCGGCCCTCCGAAGAGAGCCGCGCCGCCGCGCTGTCACATATGGAACCGCCGCCGGACCTCCTCCCGCAGGGAGGGGATCCGCCGTACGATGATGAGCGGAATGACCAGCGCCACGCAGATGGTGAAAACCACCAGGGACCAGCTGGGTCCCCAGGCCCCGTGGATAAACCGGTCGATGAGCAGCTCCGTGCCCACCAGGAAGGCCCCGATCGTGCCCACCAGCAGCGTGACCGTGGTCAGGATGGAGCGCCGTCCTCCCCCCAGTATCAGCCCCAGGAAGAGAACACAGGCCCCGCCCCACAGCACGATGGGCAGTGCCAGGCCCAGGTACCACACCATTCCGTCCAGGTCTATGGCGATGAGGAGCAAATACACCCCCACCGCCGCCACATCCAGCACCAGCCGGATCAGCAGCGGCATCCCCCGCAGCAGAAGCGGCGGGACAAACCACAGCCACAGCATGATGGCCGCCCCCACCACATAGAGGGACCAGGTCCGCTCCGCCGGGAGGAAGATGTTCAAAATAGCACAGCACACCGACACCGACACCAGCATGGCTGAGATCAGCACGGCCAGCTCCCACTTGGAGACCGGGGCCACCTCGCCCCGCTCCGTGGGAAAGGGCTTGGGGGAGACGGTATCCACCGGCTGCTTCGGGTTGACCACCGGCGTATGGCACAGAGGGCAGAAGGAGGCCGTTCCATCCAGCTCTACCCCGCAGTTGACGCAATAGGACATAGCGGCTTACACCTCGTTTTCACGCAAAACTCAAAACAGCAGCTCGGATTGGACGCTCCGGTTGCTCTCCACCTTGACGTGGATTCCCTCCCGGACCAGGAAGCGGAAGAACTCCCGCTCGGTGTCGGTCTCCTGAAGGGTCCCGGCGAAGGTGATCTCCATGGTATTGCCGTAGCTGATGGAGGCACAGTGGACCCGGGGGTTGGTGGCCTGCCCCAGAATGACCTCCATCCGCCGGATGTGGGGGGCCATCTCCTCGGGCACGGTGAAGGCGCCGGGATTCGTATAAGTACCGGAATAGGGCCGGGTCCCCGCCAGGCGGTAGCTCAGGGCCATGACGGGATTTTTCAGCCAGATGGGGATGAGCTGAAGGGCCCGGTTGGTCTGGAAACGGACATTTCCCGTCAGCAGGGCCTGCATCTCCTGCCGGTTGATGTGCAGGCGCATATAGTGGTGGACCTGAGAGAGGATCTCCGGGAAGGTATACTCCCCCAGGGAAGGGTCGATGCAGGGCCGCACCGTCAGGATGAAGTTGCGCAGGGTCTCCGACGGGAACCAGGGCCGCAGATTGATGGGGATGGCCAGCGCCACCGGCTTGGGATGGCAGGGCTCCTCCCTAGCCTGATTCTCCAGAATGACCTTCAGCAGCGCGCCGGTCAGATACTCCGTGATGGACACGCCGTAGGACTTGGCCCGGGCCTTGAGCTGGTCCACCGGGACGAAGCCCATGGTCACATTCAGCGTATAGAAGGGCTCCGGCGTGCCGGTGTTCTGGAAGGCCTTCTTCCCGATCCCGGCCCGAAGGGAACGGACCGTGGCATAGCGGGCATAGGCGTCCTCCAGCTCCTCCCGGTGGGGAGGCTCCTCCACGTCCAGAATGCCCGGACCGTTGGGGATGGCATGCCCCATCTCCCGCAGGTACACGGCCAGAAGGGTGCGGAAAAAGACCAGTGCGCCCGCCCCGTCCGAGAGGGCATGGAAGACCTCCAGAGAGATCCGGTGCTCATAGTAGTAAAAGCGCACCAGCCAGCCGTTGTCCTCCCGGAAGCGGACCGGCTGGCATGGGTTGGAAATATCCCGTTTCACAAAGGGTCCCGGGGCCGGATTGGGCTCAAAGTAGTACCAGAAGGCCCCTTTTTTGATGTGGACCGCAAAGCCCGGAAAACGGGGCATGGTCTTATCCACCGCCCGCTGCAGGGCCTCAGGGTCCACCCGCTCCTCCATCACCGCGGAAAAGCGGTAGATGGCGGAATAGTTTTCCTTTTGGATCGCGGAGTAGAGCACGCCGGCATTGTCCAGCTTATACCACTGCTTCTCTCTGCGTTCTCTGGGAGCCATTCGGTCACCTCCTTTTGGATCAGATCGCTTCTTGCCTTCCATTTTATCACCCCCGTATGGAAACTACAAGGGGAATTGGGCGAAGGGAGGTTTGGTACTGTTACGCCTCCCCCTTCTGTGGTATAATACCCGCAAAGCGTCTATTACCTCTTTTCTATATTACAAGCTCCCACGTACAAGGAGGACCTGTGTCCATGAAACGAACCATGCTCTTCTCCAAATCCGACCGGGCCCGCTCCGAATCCCGGCGGGCCGAGCAGCGGCGCCTGACCGGCATGATGAAGGCCCTCAAGGCCATCCACACCGCCACCTCTCCCGAGTCCATGGACCCGGAGGATCTGGAGCGCCAGCGCAAGGGGCAGGAGGTCCTGGGCCGCCTGGCCGCCCCCATGGCCGGGATGAGCTGGGAGCCCTTCTCCCTCTCCGGCATGAATGCGGCCTGGGTCCGGCCCAACCGGGGCCACGACCGCCGCCACGCCATCCTCTACTGCCACGGCGGAGGCTATACCAGCGGCAATCTGGGCTATTCCCGCCCCATCGCCTCCAAGCTGGCGGCGGTCACCGGGTATGAGGTCCTCTCCTTTGAATACCGCCTGGCTCCGGAGCACCCCTATCCCGCCGCGGTGGAGGACGCCATCCGGGCCTGGGACCACCTGATGTACCTGGGCTACGGTGCCCGGGACATCGTGGTGGCTGGAGATTCGGCGGGCGGGAATCTGGCCCTGGTGCTCACCCACCGGCTCAAGGCCATGGGGCGCAGGCTCCCCGCCTCTCTCATTCTCATGTCCCCCTGGACCGATATGACGGCCAGCGGGCGCTCCTATCAGGAGCGGGCCGAGCTGGACCCCTCCCTCACGCTGGAGTATATCCAGGCCGTCCGGGGGGCCTATGCCCGGGGGGAGGACTGGACCTCCCCCTACCTCTCCCCCCTGTTCGGGGATTTCTCCGGCTTTCCGCCCGTCCTCATCCAGGCGGGCACCCACGAGATTCTGCTCTCCGACTCGGTCCGCCTGCGGGACCGGCTGGTGGCGGCCGGCATCCCCTGCCGCCTGGAGGTCTGGAACGGCATGTGGCACGTCTTTCAGATGTTCCCCCTCAAGCGCTCCAACGAGGCCATGGAGAGCATCGGCCGCTTCCTGCTGGAACAGCTCTCCATCTGATCTTCTCTCTTACAGCAAAATACCCCCAGACCCATGTAGGTCTGGGGGTATTTCTTTCTCTCAGAAGGATCAGTTCTCCTGGGCTCTGGTCTTGAAGCTCTCCCACTTGTGGCCCTCGCCCCGGTTGGTGATCTTGCCGCGGCGGCACAGGCCCTCGGCGGCGCGCTGGCCGTTGGCGATGATGCTCTCATCGCTGGCGGTGGTCAGATGGCCGCTCTCCAGCACCATGCGTCCATCCACCATCACATCGGTGATGTTCTGCATCCCGGAGGAGTACACCAGGGTGGAGACGGGGTTGTGCATGGGGGTGGACTTCTGGCTGGCCGCCGGGTCGAAGAAGACCAGATCGGCCTTCTTGCCCACCTCGATGGAGCCGATCTCCTCCTCCATGCCGATGGAGCGGGCGCCGTCGATGGTGGCCATCTCCAGCACCTTCTCGGCGGTGACCGCCATGGGGTCCAGGGTCTTGACCTTGTGCTGGAGGGCGGTGCACTTCATCAGCTCGATCATATCCTGGGAGTTGTTGCTGGCCGCGCCGTCCAGGCCCAGGCCCACGGTCAGGCCCTTGCGCAGCATCTCGGGCACCGGAGCCACGCCGTCGGCCAGGTACATGTTGGAGCAGACGTCGTGGGACACCTTCATGTCGTACTGCTTCATCAGCTCCATATCCTGCTCGTTGACCCAGCAGCAGTGGACCATGAGCACGTTGGGGCCCAGGATGTTCAGCTTCTTCAGCAGATCCACGTCGTTGCACCCGTGGACCCACTCGGTGGCCATGCGGGCATACTCCGTCTCGGACACGTGGACAGTAAAGCCCGCGCCGTATTCATTGACCACGCGCCACTGCATCTTCAGCATCTCGTCCGAGTTGGACCACATGGAGGACGGAGCGGCCCAGATCTTCAGGCGGCCGTTTTCGGTATTGTGATAGGTGCGGAACAGCCGGTGGAGATCAGCCTCCACGTCGGCCACCTTCTCGCACAGGTCGGGGCAGGTGCCGTACTCCACGCCGGTGTCCATGGTGCCGCGGCCCACGATGCCGCGTACGCCCAGGTCCTTCACCGCGCGGCAGATCCCGTCGGTCAGTCCGCCCTTGCTGTGGCAGTGCATGTAATCCACCGTGGTGGTCACGCCGCTGTGCAGGGCTTCCGACAGGCCCAGCATGGCGGCATGGTATGTGTCCTCCGCCTCCAGGTAGACCGCCGCGGGGAACATCATATGGGAGAGCCAGTCGCTCAGCTCCATGTCGTCTCCGATGCCCTTGAGCAGGGTCTGGAAGAGGTGGGTGTGGTTGTCGATAAAGCCAGGGAAGATCACCTTTCCTCCCGCGTCCACGACGCGGTCGGGGGCAGGGTATTTGGCGTTCAGCTCAGCGCTGGGACCAAGATCGGCGATGCGGTCATCCCGAACCAGGATGGCTCCGTCCCAGAGAATGCGGCGCTGCGGGTCCACCGTCACGATGACGGCATTGCGAATGAGCTGTTCCATGGAGTATCCTTCCTTCCAATCTGTTTATGTGGGAGCGATACTGCCCAGTTCCAGCACAGGTCGGTCACCCAGGAATCCGGCTCGTCCTGTTCCCTCCGCCACCGTCCGGCAGAAATAGGCATAAAGCTCAGATTCTTTATACTCTTTATATGAGTATCTGTCAAGAGGATAATCGTAATCCAGGGTGAGATAGCCCATCTTTTCCAGCTCCAGCAGCATGGCCGCCGTCTCTTTCACCGACTCCATGCTCTCGTCGGGCGCGCGGAGATAGACCGGGGCAAGGGCCACGGCGCAGAAATCCTCCTCCACGCTGCTCTCCACCAGAAAGCGGGCCACCGGAAGGAAGTGATGGTGGTGCAGATGGTGGAGAAAGTCCTCCATAGCGGGGGTCAGCTCCCCCTGTGCAGGTCCATGTTCGTGCCCGCACCCGCAGTCGTGGGTATGGGTATGGCTGTGGTCATGGCCGCAGCCGCAGTGACCGTCGTGATGCATTTCTTTTTCCTCCCAATTACGCTTCCGCTTTCTTGCCGGACAGGATCAGGCCCACGATCACGCCCACGGCGGCGGGCAGGATCCAGCCCAGATTCAGCTCGGCCAGCGGCATTCCGTTCAAGACCTCCAGCTTCAAAAGGCGCTGCACCTCAAAGAGGATACTGGCCACTCCGGTGAAGAGGATGGTCATGGGGTATACCATCCGCCGTCCCTCCAGCCAGGGCTGGGCATAGGCCAGCAGGATGAGCATGATGACCACCGGATAGATCATGTTGAGCACCGGCCCGGAGACGGCCAGGATCTGGTTGAGTCCCGCGTTGGCCAGAACCATGCTCACCACCGCAAAGAGGACCGCCCAGGCCCGGTAGGAGAGCTTGGGGCAGATGCTGTTGAAATACTCGCCGCAGGAGCAGATCAGGCCCACGCACACATTGAAGCAGGCGATGACGAAGATGGCCGCCAGCAGCACGTTGCCCAGCCGTCCGAACAGGGCGGCCACGATGTTGGTCAGCGCCTGGGCCCCGTTCTCCGGATTGGGGAAGGCGCCGCCCGAGAGGGCGCCGATGTGGGCCAGCATGGAGTAGATCACAAAGAGCAGCACACCCGCGATGATGCCTGCCCGGACCGCTCCGCGGACCACGGCGCGGTCCTCCTCCACGCCCCGGGCGCGGATGTTCAGGCTGATGATGATGCCGAAGACCAGCGCCGCGATGGTATCCATGGTGTTGTATCCCGCCAAAAAGCCGGTGGAGACGGCCTGGACCGGGGTCTCATAGCCCGCGCCGGCCGCGCCGTATCCCTCCAGCGGATTGATCACGCATCCCACAAAGGTGATGACGATCAGGGCGATGAGGATGGGACACATGATCTTGCCCAGCCGGTCGGTGAGCTTTTCCGGCCGCAGGGCCACGATGAGGGCCAGGACGAAAAACACCAGGGAGTAGATCAGCTGATAGACCGCAATGGGGGCGTCTCCGCCCACAAAGGGGGGTACGGCCATCTCAAAGGACGTGCTGGCGGTACGGGGAATGGCCAGACAGGGGCCGATGGCCAGATAGGCGATCACCGTAAAGATCTTTGCAAACAGGGGGTGGACCCGGCCGCCCAGGACGTCCAGCCCCCCCGAGCGGGCCACCGCGATGATGCCCAATACCGGAAGGCCCACCGCGCTCAGGGTCATGCCCAGCATGGCAAACCAGGTCATGGTCCCGGCCTGAGCCGCAATATTGGGCGGAAAAATCAAATTTCCCGCCCCAAAAAACATGGAAAACAGGGTGAATCCTACCAGCAGCAGGTCCCTGCTCTTGAGCTGCTTCATGCTCGCTCCTCCTTTTTCTCTCTGGAATACGCATGAGTTTACATGATGGTAGTATACAGGATTTCCGCCCCGTTGTAAACAAATGTATTTCATGCAAACACAAAAACAGGGACCCGTCTAGGACGGGTCCCTGTTTTTCAGTTCTCAGATGAGACGATTAGCCCTGGGAGATCGCTCCGACGGGGCAGGTATCAGCGCAGGTACCGCAGTCGATGCAGGAACCGGCGTCGATCTCGTAGTGCTCGTCACCCTCGTGGATGGCGGACACGGGGCAGGCGCCAGCGCAGGAGCCGCAGCTCACGCAATCGCCGCTAATCACATATGCCATAGGTAACACCTCCAAACTTAAACTAACCACATTGTAACACGAATTTTTAAAATTGCAATGCTAAATTCACAGAATACTGGGTATATTTTTGGATGGCAGAATTTCCAGCTTTTGTGCGATCGAATTTTACTGAGGAAAGAGGCGTTACCATGGGGCCGATCCAAAAAAGAACCCGGAGATTCCGATTCTCCGCAAAACGAGGTGATCGTTTGAACGACGTGAATTTTACCCAGCGGGCCCAGACCGCTCTGCGTCTGGCCCAGGAGAGCGCCGCGGAGCTGGGGCACGGCTATGTGGGTACGGAGCATCTCCTGCTTGGACTGCTGCGGGAGGGCGGGGGCGTGGCCGCCCGGGTCCTCCAGAGCGCGGGACTGGAGGCCGAGACCATCCGCACCGCCATCCTGCGTGCGGTGGGCTCGGGGATACCGGGGGCCCTCCCCTCCCAGGGGCTCACCCCCCGCTTCCGGCACATCATCGAGCTGGCCCTGGCCCACGCCGGACGGCTGGGTCAGGACTACGTGGGCACGGAGCACCTCCTGCTGGGCCTGCTCCAGGAGGGAGAGGGCGTGGCCATCCGGGTCCTCTCGGCCTGCGGGCAGGACCCCCGGCGTCTGGCGGGAGATCTCTCCGCGGCCATGGGAGGAGAGCTCCCCCCGCCCTTCCGCAGCGGTGGAAAGGCCAAATCCGAGCCTGATTACACCGGCGCCGGGGACAGCAAACTCCTGGAGCAGTTCTCCCGGGACCTGACGCGCATGGCGGCCAGCGGCCTGCTGGACCCGGTGGTGGGCCGGGACGATGAAATCGACCGGGTGATCCAGATCCTCTCCCGCCGGCGCAAGAACAATCCCGCCCTGATCGGAGAGCCCGGCGTGGGCAAGACCGCCGTGGCCGAGGGCCTGGCCCGCCGCCTGGCCGCCGGGGAGGTCCCCGACGAGCTGCGCAGCAAGCGCCTGCTGGCCCTGGACCTCTCCTCCATGGTGGCGGGCACCAAGTACCGGGGCGAGTTTGAGGAGCGGGTCAAGCAGCTGCTGGGCGAGGTGGTGCGCCTGGGCAACATCATCCTCTTCATTGACGAGCTCCACACCATCGTGGGCGCCGGCTCCGCCGAGGGCGCCATCGACGCGGCCAACATCATCAAGCCCGCCCTGGGCCGGGGGGAGATCCAGGTCATCGGCGCCACCACCACCAGCGAGTACCGCCGCTATATCGAAAAGGACGCGGCGCTGGAGCGGCGCTTCCAGCCCGTTACCGTCTCCGAGCCCGACGAGGCCACCGCCCGCTCCATCCTGCTGGGGATCCGGGGCCGGTATGAGGCCCACCATAAGCTGCGCATCTCCGACGAGGCCCTGGACGCGGCCCTCTCCCTCTCCATCCGCTATCTGGCCGACCGCCGCCTGCCTGACAAGGCCATCGACCTGATGGACGAGGCGGCCGCCCTGGTGCGTCTGGAGCGGCTCTCCGCGCCCGCCGACCTGCGGGAGCTGGAGGAGCGGGTGGCTCAGGCCCGGCGGGAGAAGGAGGAGGCCATCCGCAGTCAGGATTTTGAAAAGGCCGCCATGCTCCGGGACGCCGAGAGCGATTTCCGCCGGGAGCTGGACCGGGAGCGCACCCTCTGGCACAGCGGACAGAACGTGGGGGAAGTCACCGCCGAGGATGTGGCCCAGGTGGTCTCCCGCTGGACAGGGGTCCCCGTCACCTCCCTCACCCAGAGTGAAAAGGACCGCCTCCTCGCCCTGGAGAGGGAGCTCCACCGCCGGGTGATCGGCCAGGACGAGGCGGTCCGGGCGGTGGCCCGGGCGGTGCGCCGGGGCCGGGTGGGGCTGAAGGAGCCCGGCCGTCCCATCGGGGTCTTTCTCTTTCTGGGGCCCACCGGCGTGGGCAAGACGGAGCTCTGCAAGGCCCTGGCCGCCGCCCTCTTCGGCAGTGAAGAGGCCCTCCTCCGCTTCGACATGTCCGAGTATATGGAGCGGCACACGGTCTCCCGCCTGATCGGCTCCCCGCCGGGTTATATCGGCCACGATGAGGGGGGACAGCTCACCGAGGCGGTGCGCCGGCGTCCCTACTCGGTCCTCCTCTTTGACGAGCTGGAGAAGGCCCACGAGGACGTCTGGGGCCTCCTCCTCCAGATCACTGAGGACGGAGTGGTCACCGACACCCAGGGCCGGAAGGCGGATTTCCGCAACACGGTCATTGTCATGACCTCCAACGTGGGGGCGGGGCGCATCACCGCCAAGGGTGGCAAGCTGGGCTTCCAGTCGGCCCTCTCCTCCGGGGAGACCCGCCCCCTGACCGAGCTCAAAGAGGCCGTGATGGGCGACCTGAAGCGGGTCTTCCGGCCGGAATTCCTCAACCGGCTGGATGACACCATCGTGTTCCGCCAGCTGGAGCGGGAACAGATCCGCACCATCGCCCGCCGGATGCTGGACGGCGTGGGTGAGCGGCTGGGCCGCCTGGGGGTCTCCCTGCACGTGGAGGAGGACGCCCTGGAACAGCTGGCCCGGGAGGGCTTCGCCCCCGACTACGGTGCGCGCCCCCTCCGCCGGGCCATCCGCGCCCGGGTGGAGGACCCCGCCGCCGAGGCTCTGCTCTCCGGCGCCCTCCAGGCCGGAGGGGCCGTCCGGCTGGTCCTGCGGGAGGGCGCCCTCGCCCTGGAACCCCAATCCCCCGCCACAAACGAAAGGAGTCTGGAACCATGATACTGCGCCATACACGCCTGTTCCCTGCGATCCTGCTGCTCACTGCCCTGCTCTGCTCCTGCTCGGCCTCCCCTGCCCCTTCCCTCTCCCCGGAGGAGCGTACCCAGCTCTACCGCTCCGCCATCGAGCGCGCCCGGGACCAGGAGACGAACGAGGCCCTCCCGGTCCTCAGCGACCCGGAGGACGAGCGGGCCGATCTGCTCCTCTCCCTTCTGGGGGTCACCCCGGAGGACCTGGAGTCCTTTGCCGTGGCGGTCTCCCCCATGAACATCAAGGCCTATGGCATCGCCCTGATCCTCCCCGCCGACGGGCGGGAGGATGTGGTCCGCGATGGGCTGGATTCCTTTGTGGAGACCCAGAAAAACAATTTTGAGTTCTATCTGGCCGACCAGTACGCCATCGCCGAGGATGCCCGGGTGGAGACCCTGGCCGACGGCACCTGTCTGCTGGTCCTATGTGAGGACGCCGACGGGGTCCTGGACGCCATCCGCAGCACGTTGGAGGAGGGCGGCATCCCCGCCGGGCTTTCTTGACAGCCTCCGCGCCGCCGCTCTATAATGGAGCAGAACCTGCGGCCCTCCGGCCGCACGATTGGAGGTCATACGATGCTCACTTACCGCTCCAGCGGCATCCTGCTCCCCATCTCCGCCCTTCCCGGCGATTACGGTATCGGGACCCTGGGGGCCAAGGCCCGCCGCTTTGTGGATTTTCTCTGTGACGCCGGACAGCATTACTGGCAGATCCTCCCTCTGGTCCCTCCCGGTGGAGGGGACTCCCCCTATATGTCCCCCTCCTCCTTTGCGGGCAACCCCTTTTTCCTGGATCTGGAGACTCTGGCCCAGGACGGCCTGCTCACCGCCCAGGAGCTGAGTGAATCCCAGTATCCCAATCCCGACCGGGTGGATTACCCCTGGCTCCACATGAACCGCCCTGCCCTGCTCCGCAAGGCGTGGGAACGGGGCCGGACCCGCTATGCCCAGGAGCTGGACCGCTTCCTGGAGGAGGAGGCCGACTGGCTGCCCGACTTTGCCTTCTTCCTGGCTCTGCGGGGCCATTTCGGCGGCGCCGAGCTGAAGGACTGGCCCCGGGAAGTGCGTACCCGCCAGCCCGAGGCCCTCGCCCCCCTGCGGGAGGCCCTGGCCGAAGAGATCTCCTACCATGCGTTCCTGCAATTCCTCTTTTTCCGCCAGTGGGACGCCCTCAAGCGCTACGCCAACGAGCGGGGGATCTCCATCATCGGCGACCTGCCCATCTACGTCTCTCCCGACTCGGCGGAGGTCTGGGCCAACCCCTCCCTCTTCCAGCTGGATGAGGACTTCCACCCAACCGCCGTGGCGGGCGTGCCCCCGGATGCCTTCAGCGACGAGGGCCAGCACTGGGGCAATCCCCTCTACGACTGGGACTATCACCGCGCCACCGGCTATGCCTGGTGGCGCCGCCGGGGAGATCAGATGGCCCGGCTCTACGACGTGGTGCGCATCGACCACTTCCGCGCCTTCCACACCTACTGGTCCATTCCCCTGGACGCGTCCACCGCCAAGGCCGGCCACTGGGAGCCCGGCCCCGGTCTGGAGCTGGTGGAGCTCCTCTCGGCCATCCCCGGGCTCCATCTCATCGCCGAGGACCTGGGCGACCTGGACGACGAGGTCCGGGCCTTTATCGCCCAGAGCGGCCTGCCCGGCATGAAGATCCTGATCTACGCCTTTGATCCGGTAGGGGAGAGCTCCTATCTGCCCCACAACTGTCCGCCCAATTCCATCATCTACACCGGCACCCACGACACCCCCACCTTTGTCCAGTGGCTCTTTGAGGAGTCCAGCGCCGCCGAGCGGGAGTATGCCTCCGACTACCTCCGCCTCCGGGGAGACGAGGGCTTCGGCTGGGGGGCCGTGTGCGGGGCCTGGGCCTCTCCCTCCCGCCTGGCCATGGTCCCCATGCAGGACCTGCTGGGCCTGGGCTCCGACGCCCGGATGAACGCCCCCGGCACCATGGGGCCCCAGAACTGGAGCTGGCGGGTGCGGGAGGCCGCCTTCAACCCGGACGTGTCCACCCGCCTCCGGAAGATCACCCGCACCTACCGCCGCTGTCTGTGATCGTCACAGGTATCCAAACATTGCTCCGACACGCTGAGAGCCCGGACGGCTATGCCGTCCGGGCTCTTTTTCTGCTGTATCGATTTAGTTGTGGCTTCCGAACTGGGAGAAGAAGCGGTCGTGGATCGCCTGGACCGCCCGGTCGGCCTCGTTCTTGTTCACCAGCACCGAGATCTTGATCTCGGACGTGGAGATCATGTTGATGTTGACGCCCGCGCTGTACAGGGCCTCAAACATCTGGGAGGCCACGCCGGCGTTGTTTACCATACCGGCGCCCACAATGGAGATCTTGGCCACGGTGTCCACGATGTCCACGTGGTCGTAGTGGAGGGCGGACTTGCGCTCCTCCAGCAGCTCCCGGACCCGCTCCATGTCCCCATGGCCGACGGTGAAGCTGATATCCTTGGTCTGGTCACGGCCGATGGACTGGAGAATGATATCGACGTTGATATTTTCCTTCCCCAGCATGGAGAAGATCTTAAAGGCAATACCCGGCTCATCGGCCAGGCCAATGATGGCCACACGGGCAATATCGGTATCCTTGGCAACGCCGCTGACATATACTTTTTCCATGTTTTTAGTAACCTCCTTGACTTTGGTGCCAGGCTGTCCGGAAAAGCTGGAGAGCACCTCCAGATTGACATTGTAGCGCTTGGCCATTTCCACCGAGCGGTTGTGGAGGACCTGGGCGCCCAGGCTGGCCAGCTCCAGCATCTCGTCATAGGTGATCTCATCCAGTTTGCGCGCGCCCTTGACCCGGCGGGGATCGGCGGTATAGACACCGTCCACGTCGGTGTAGATCTGACACAGATCCGCATGGAGGGCGGCGGCCAGAGCCACGGCAGAGGTATCCGACCCGCCCCGGCCCAGTGTGGTGATGTCGTCGTACTTGTTCACGCCCTGGAAGCCGGTGACGATCACGATGCTTCTGCGGTCCAGCTCGGCCAGGATGCGCTCGGGCCCGATGCGCTTGATGCGGGCGTTGCTGTAAGCGGAGTTGGTCTTCATCCCGGCCTGCCACCCGGTCAGAGAGACGACCGGATAGCCCATGGCCTCAATGGCCATGGCGCACAGGGAACAGGAGATCTGCTCTCCGGTGGAGAGGAGCATATCCATCTCCCGCTTGGAGGCCTTCGGGTTGATCTCCGCCGCCTTGGCGATCAGGTCGTCGGTGGTGTCCCCCTGGGCCGAGAGGACGGCCACCACATTGTGGCCCCGGCGGTAGGTCTCCGTGATGATACGCGCCACATTGCGGATCTTATCCGCATCGGCGACTGAGGAGCCGCCGAATTTCTGTACAATCAATCCCATGGTATCTATGTACCCCCTAAAACTTCAGAGTGGAGCGTTGTCCGCTCGGAAGGAACGGCGGCCGGAGCGGCCCCCTTCCTCTCACTATCTTATGTTCTGCTCCCCCGAGCCGTCAGTCCAGCACCCGCTGAGCCAGAACGACCCGTCCGAATCCGGACAGGCTCTCCCGCAGCTGCGCGCCGCTCATGGCGCCGGTGAGGAAGGCCCGCTCGCCTGCCGGGGCGTCCGGACGCGTGAGCTCCTGCACCCCTTCGGGGAGGGCGGCGGCCTCCGCCAGACGGACATACCAGCGGCTCTCCAGCGCATCGGCCGGGGCCACCGTATCCTCGCCGCCGGGCGCCCAGGACAGCTCTCCCGGGCCCTTCCGGTGTTTGGCCACGTCCATCACGTCGGCCACCACCGCGGAGGCGGTGGGCCGCTTTCCGGCTCCACGGCCGTAGAACATCACATCGCCCACCGCGTTTCCCTTCACGGTGATGGCGTTGAACACATCCTCCACACCGGAGAGCGGGTTTTCCTCCTCCACCAGGTGGGGCGCCACATAGATGCACAGACGCCCGTCCGCCTGCCGGATGGCCCGGCCCAGCAGCTTCCAGCGGTATCCGGCGCTCCCGGCATAGGCCACGTCGGCCCCGGTCAGCTCTGTGATCCCCTGTGTGGGGACCTGCCGGGGGTAGATATGCCGTCCAAAGGCCAGGGAGGCGAGAATGCAGATCTTCCGGCAGGCGTCATGGCCCTGGATGTCGGCGGTGGGATCTGCCTCGGCATAGCCATTGTCCTGGGCCTCTTTCAGGGCCGCTTCAAAGGAGAGCCCGCCCCGGATCATCCGGGTCAGGATATAGTTGGTGGTCCCGTTGAGGATGCCCGTGATCTCCTCGATCTCATTGGCCGCCAGGCACTGGCTCAGCGGCCGAATGATGGGGATGCCCCCACCCACGCTGGCCTCAAAGAGATAGCGCGCGCCGTGCTCTCGGGCCAGCTGGAGCAGCTCATACCCGTGCTCGGCCACCAGCTCCTTGTTGGCGGTCACCACGCTCTTCCCGGCCCGCAGTGCCCGCTCCGTGTACTCTTTGGCCGCGCCGGTGCCGCCCATGACCTCGACCACCACTTCCACCTGGGGATCCTGCTCAATCAGGGAAAAGTCCCGGACCATCCGGTCCCGGAAGGGGCTGTCCGGATAATCCCGGCGCACCAGGATATATTTGACGCCGATCTCCTCTTCCGCCCGGCGGCCGATAGCCCCGGCGTTTTCGTGCAGGACCTCCGCCACGCCGGAACCCACCACGCCGTAGCCCAGAATTGCCACATGTATCATATTTCGTTCTCTTCCTCTCTGCTCAGCCGGCCAGAATCTCGCAGCGCACCACGCCCTCCACGTTGAGCGCCTGCGCCAGCAGCTCCTCCAGAGAGAGCTGCAGGCCCGACGTCTCCGCGCCGATGGTCACGGCCGCGCAGCCGTTGACCGGGATCCCCTGATTGATGGTCAGAATATTCCCGCCGCTCTGGGCAAAGATATTGAGGACTGCCGAGAGTACGCCCGGCTCATCCTTCAGCAGGATCTGGAAGGTGACGATACGCCCGTGGAGCATATCGTTGAAGGGCCGTACCGCATCCTTATATTTATAAAACGCACTGCGGCTGATCCCCACACGGCGGGTCGCGGCGTTGACAGTATCCACCTCGCCAGTCTCCAGAAGGCGCTTGGCTTCCGCCACCTTGAGGAAAATCTCCGGCAGCGCTCCGGCCTCCACGATAAAATAATTCGGTGTCTTGCTCAACGTCAATCCCTCCTCAATGTCCTTCTCCGAAAAGCAATTGTTCATCGAATTGTTATCATTTTAGCACAGTAAACTGCGACAATCAACCGCCGATTTCGCGTGAAAGCCAACAGTTTTACAGTCTATCATCCCCACTTTTTCGTCAAAATAACCACATCGTTGGAAAGGAGGACCCCCATGCCCCCGCCGCCTTCGCCCCTGATTCCTGTCCGCGTCTTACAGGCCATCCTTGTGCTGGGAGGACTCTGGTTTCTGCTGCCCATCGTACTTCCCTGCCTGCTGCCCTTTTTGCTGGCCCTCCTCTGCGCCGCCCTGCTGGAAGGGCCCGTGGCCTTTCTCACCCGGCGCGGAAGGCTCCCCCGCTTCCTGGCCGCGGCGCTGTGTACCCTGGTCTTCTTCCTTCTGCTGGCCGGTGGCCTGGGCCTGCTGGTGTGGCGGCTGGGAACGGAGTGCGCCGTGCTCCTCCAAAAGACGCCCCAGCTCCTCTCGGCCTTTACCGGCTGGCTGGGCGGGGTCCGGCGCTGGGCGGAGCGCTTCCTCATCGCAGCCCCCATCCCCCTTCAGGAGACCCTGCGGGGCGGGATGGAGGCGCTGGAGGACCAGGGAATGCGTCTGCTGGGGGATGCCTCGGGCCTGCTGGGGACCTGGCTGGCCCACGGGGCCTCCGCCCTGCCCCAGTGGGGTCTCTTTCTCTTTACCACCGCCCTGGCCACCTGCCTCATCAGCGCCGACCGGTCCCGCCTGCACGCGTTCTTCTGGCGTCAGGTCCCGGCTCGCTTCCGCACCCGCCTGCGGCATATGGTGGGTGCGGTGCGGGATGCCATGACCGGCTGGCTGCGGGCACAGGGGTGTCTCATGCTGGTCACGCTGTGTCTGCTCACGGCGGGCTTTCTGCTCCTGGGGGTGGATCTGGCCATTCTGGCCGCCGGCTTCACAGCACTGCTGGACGCCCTGCCGGTCTTCGGCGTGGGGATCGTCCTGCTGCCCTGGGCGCTGCTCTCCCTGCTGCGGGGGCAGACCTCCCTGGCGCTGGGACTGCTCCTCCTCTACGGCGTACTCTTTCTCACCCGCAGCATCCTGGAGCCCAAGCTGGTGGGAAAGGGCTCGGGTCTCCCCCCTCTGGCCGCGCTGCTCGCCATGTATACCGGCTTTATCCTGTGGGGGGCGGCGGGCATGATCTTCCTGCCCATGGCCGCCGTCATGCTCAAGGAGCTCCACGACCGAGGTCTGGTCCACCTCTGGAAATAACGACGCCCTCCGCCTTCCGGCTGAAGCAGCCGGGCCGCGGAGGGCTTTTGTTGCGCTATTCTATTACTGGGCGTCTGCCGGAGGGGCCACCTCTTCACTGGGCGGCGGAGAGGGTGTGGTTTCCGGCTCCTCCGTCTCCCCGCCCGGCTCGGTGGGCTCTGTACTGGGCTCGGGCGACGGTGTCACCACCGGCCACGTCTCCGGGTTATAGGGGTCAAAATCCGGGTAGAGGTCCGCGGGCGGGTAGGTGCTGGGGTCCATGGGATCGAAGGTCGACGGATCGTATTCCGTCGGCTTCTCCTGCTCCTGGGTGTGGACGGTGCACGTCCCCTGGGCCTGTACGTTCTGCAGGCGGTAGGCGTCGTCCCGGGCCCCTCTTCCGAAGGACTCCCGCTCGAAGCTGGGCAGAGAGATGGTGACGACCGTGGGTTCCACCCCGGCCTCATTCCCCTCCCGGGGACAGAACTCTCCGGCCACATGGTAGAGTCCGGTGCTCTCTCCGGAGGAATTGAGGATGGGGCTGTCCTTACAGACCTCAATGGTCTGCGTGTGGACGTCACAGTGCTCGGTGGGCTGGTCGCCGTTGAAGAAATAGGCGCCCTGCACCCGGTTCCCACGGGGATCCAGCGTACAGTTCGGACCGGCCAGCTTGCCGCTGTCGATACAGATGTTGACGGTCACCAGTCCCTCGGGCGTCTCAAAGTCCTTATTCTCCAGGCCCTGGTGGATGGGCTCCATCACCTTGCGCCACATCTGGGCCGCCGGGTTGGTGGAGCCGTTGTTGATGCGCTCGGGATACTGGGCGTATCCGGTCCACACGGCCGCCGTATAATAGGGGGAGTAGCCCACGAACCAGCGGTCCTTGTAGTCGTTGGTGGAGCCCGTCTTACCGGCGATGGTCATGCCGCTGAAGTAGGCCTCCCGGCCGGTCCCCACCCCGTTGGGGCTCTTGATGACGTTCTTGAGCATGCTGTTGATATACCACGCCGTGGTGGACTTGACCGCACTCTCTTCCTCCTGGGTGTTATCCAGAATGACCACTTCCTGGCCATCCTGCTCCCGGGTCACCTTGGTGTAGGTGCGGGGCTCCACGTACACGCCGCTGCGGGGGAAGACCGAGTAGGCCGCAGCCATATCGATCACCCGGGCGCCGTCGGTCAGACCGCCCAGGGAGAGCTGGGCCAGGCCCTCGTCGTTGCTCTTCTTGTTCTCCGCGCTGTGGACCAGCGTGCTGATGTGGAAGTGGTCTTCCAGGTACTCCATGGACTGTCCGATGCCCATTTCCTGGATCACCCGGGCCGGGACCGTGTTGGCCGACTGCTCCACCGCCTTGCTCACCGTCTCGCGGCCCCAGTAGTAGCCGTAGGAGTTGGAGGGCCAGGCAGAGCCGCTCAGCTCCATCACCGGCGTGTCATCAAAGACCGAGTTGGGAGTAATGAGTCCCAGATCGATGGCCGGGGCGTAGGCGGAGAGGGGCTTGATGGAGGAGCCCGGCTGCCGCTTGCTCATGGTGGCCATATTCAGCACCTGATTGGCCGTTTTTTCGCCCATGGCGCCGGCCATGGCCACCACGTCTCCGTCGTGATCCAGCACCACGATGGCCGACTCCAGCTGCTCGCCCCGGGAAGAGGTCTGGGGAAGGTTGTCCCGGTTGAGGTAGACCTCATCCACCACCTCCTGGACGTCCGGATCGATGCAGGAGTAGATCTTGAGTCCGCCGCTGTAAACCATGTTGCTGGCCACTTCTCTCGAGTAGCCGCCCTCTTCCACCAGGTCGTCGATCACATCCCGCACCACCTGCTCGGCATACCAGCTGAGCACATTAGTGGTATTTTCGTTCTCCTCATCCTCCCCCTTGGTGAAGTTCAGTCCGGCCTTGACCTGGGCGGCCGCCTCATCGTACTCGGCCTGGCTGATCTTCTCCTGCTCCAGCATGGCGTTGAGCACGTTCAGCGCCCGGTTGGCATTGTTTTCCGGATGCAGATAGGGGTTATACATGGAGGGGTTGTTGGTAATGCTGATGAGGCTGGCGCACTCGGCCAGGGAGAGCTCCCGCACATCCTTGCCGAAATAGTTCTCCGCGGCCGTGGACACACCGTAGCACTTCTGCCCCAGGTAAATATAGTTCAGATAGAGCTCCAGGATCTCTTCCTTGGTGTGGTACTTTTCAAAATCCAGCGCCCGGAAGATCTCCAGGATCTTGCGCTTGACGGTGACGTCGTCATAGTCGGTCATATTTTTGAGCAGCTGCTGGGTCAGGGTGGAGCCGCCCTGGATGTCCTCGCCGGTCATCATGCTCAGCACCGCCCGGGCGGTACGCACCCAGTCCACGCCGTTGTGCTTGTAAAAGCGCCGGTCCTCAATGGCGATGGTGGCGTTGATCAGATCCTCCGGGATCTCCTCATAGGGGATCCACACCCGGTTTTCCGTCCCGTAGAGGGACTGAAGCTCCACCGGCTGTCCGGTCTCCTTGTCGGTGTAGTAGATCGTACTGGCCAGCGCCGTGGAATAGGCCTGTGCATCCACATGGGCGTTGGGCAGGATCTCCGTCGTGATATAAACCGCCGCAAAGCAGGCCAGGAACGCACAGGTCACGAGCCCGATCAGGAACAGCGTCCCGATCCCCTTGAGGACGGTTCGCGCCGTATGTCCTCCGCTCCCCCGCGCGCGCCGGTCGTCGTTGGGATTCGTTGTTCTTGCCAAAGTGACACCTCCGGTATCGGTCGGCCAGCCCCGCCGCATTCTGCGGCCGGCTGCCATGGTATGGGTGACTTCGTCACAGGTACCCGAATATTATAGCATAGGTGCGCCAGTTGTCCACCCTATATTATCCCTTTATTTCCTATTTTTAGAATCTCGAAAAAAATTTGCGGACTCCTATCTTGCAATTTATCCTGCTTCGGGTTACAATAGGTACGGCAGCAAATCGCTCTGGCGTTTTGTACGGCCTCCCCCTCCGGGGACCACAAACCATAGAAAGCGGTGAAGCCATGAGCGAGGAATTTGGCGGTGAGTTCATTACCCTGACCGATGAGGAGGGCAATGAGTTCGAACTGGAATACTGCACGACGATCGAGCACGAAGGCACGCTCTATATGGCCTTTTTGACGGTTACCGAGGCCGATGAGGACACGGAAGAGCCGGAAGAGAGCGAGGACGACGGTCTGGTCATCCTCAAGGTCATCAACGTGGACGGCGAGGATCAGCTGGCCACGCTGGACAGCCAGGAAGAGCTGGACGCCGTCTATGAATTGGTGATGCAGGAGCTCTTCGAGGACGAAGAGGAATAACCTCCGCCTTACCAATTCTGAATTTTTTCTGAATTTTTCCTGCGGGGTGCGTGATGGGCTTTATTTAAACCCACATCTCTGAAACGGGATGTCGCCCTCACGGCGTGGATTGCAGGCCTCCCGGCCCCCTTTGTGGGTCACTGGAAGTTGGAAGCAAGGAAGCGCTGTGGAGACAACCCACCTGCCAATTACGTGCAGGTTTTAAAGGAGTCCACACGGCTTCTGCGGGCCCCCCCACAGGCTCTGCCTGTGGGGTTTTTTTATATGCGAAGGGACAGAAAAGCGGGTACGATCTTAAAATCGTACCCGCTTTTTTCAGATGCGGTTTCTTCTCCGGTCTGCCACGCGCCGCCACAGGGCCATGGCACACAGGGCGCACAGGGTGCCCACCACGGCGCCGGCCAGCACGTCACTGGGGAAATGGACCCCCACATACAGGCGGGAGCAGCCCATCAGCACCGCCAGCACCAGCGCACCTGCCCTTGCCCAGGGCCAGGGCAGGCTCTTCCACCACACCACGCCCGCGGCAAAGGCCGCTGTGGTGTGCCCCGACGGGAAGGAATTGGGGTCTCCCTCTGCGATCAGAGGGACCAGCCCCTCCACCACCAGCCAGGGCCGGGTGCGTTCCACCAGGTGCTTGAGCACCACATTGGTGCACAGCAGGCCCAGCAGAAGGGCCGTCAGCGCACAGAGTCCCGCTCTCCGGGTCCTGGGGATACACGCAAAGACCAGTGCCAGCGCGATCCACAGCATGCCCGCGTCCCCCAGATGGGTGAAAACGGAGAAAAACGCGTTCAGGATCGGATTGCGGACCCAATCCTGGATCCAGAGGAGGATCGCGCCGTCCAGCGCCAGGAGCCACGTAAGCATAGCTATCTCCTTTTCTGATTCCGAATGATAAAAAAGCAGGACGGGAACGCTCCCGTCCTGCTCTCGTTCTGTCTCTTGCGATCAGGCCGCCTCGTCCCACTGGCAGTTAGTGATGATGCCGTTGGCAAATTCAAAGTGCGTGGTCTTGAGCGTATGGGCCTTGCCGATGCGGACCTCCTGGGTGCCCACTTCGTTGGTGGCGCTGTTGGCCACATGCACGGTCACCGTAAAGGTCAGGTCCAGCAGGTTATCCGCCAGAGGCAGCGTCAGCGCGCCAGTGGCGGAGTTGATGGTGGTGCTGTTGTCGTGGGGCTTGGCCACCACATCGGTCACATAGCCGTTGAGCTTGGTGCCGGAGGCCATGAGCTGATCGCCGCCCTCCTGCTCCACATACTCCACGATGGAGTCATATACCTCCGGGTATACGTTGTTGACCTGGACCGTATAGGTCAGGGTAGCCGCGCCGCCCTCCGCGCCGGGGAGCACGCCGCCCTTGCCCAGCAGCTTCAGACCCACTACCGCGGCAAGCAATACCACCAGGATCAGGACCAGCAGGTCCACAATGTTGATCTTTCCAAACAGTCTGCCTTTTTCGTCTAACATCTTTTGCAGCCTCCGAGGTTGTAAATTGACCGGTTTATGGTGTAAAATAGGACTGTCCCTGTGTCCGGAAGCCTCCGGACTCACAGTGGAGCTTTTTATATTGTAGCATATTCCCAGTATGGGAACAAGTCTTTTTTCACCTGGAGGGTCTCATCCCATGAAAGTCATCCACCTCATCAGCGGCGGCGACAGCGGCGGCGCCAAGACCCATGTGCACTCCCTGCTTCAGAATCTCTCCCAGACCATCGACGTGACCATGGTCTGTTTTATGGACGGTCCCTTTGCCCAGGAGGCCCGGGAGCTGGGCATCCATACCGTCATCTTTTCCGGGCGGAACCTGCTCTCCACCTACCGGAAGCTCCGGCAGTTTATCCTGGACGGCGGCTACCAGATCATCCACTGCCACGGCGCCCGGGGCAACATGATGGGCGCCCTCCTGCGCCGCTCCACCGGACTTCCGGTGGTGAGCACCGTCCACTCCGACTACCGGCTGGACTATCTGGGCCGCCCCGCCGCCCGGCTGGTCTACGGGACCACCAACACCGTGGCCCTGCGCCTGCTGGATTACCGGATCGGCGTCTCCGACGCCATGACGGACCTGCTCATCTCCCGGGGCTTTGACCCGGACCGGCTCTTTACCATCTACAACGGCCTGGACTTCTCCCCCCGCCACCCCGCCATGGACCGGCAGGCCTATCTGCGCTCGGTGGGTCTGGAGGCGGACGACTCCTGCGTCATCGCCGGCATCGCCGCCCGACTCAATCCGGTGAAGGATGTGGCCACCCTGATCCGCGGCTTTGCCAAGGCCTATGAGCACTGCCCCAACCTGCGCCTGCTCATCGCCGGCGACGGAGAGGAGCGCGCCATGCTGGAGGGCCTGGCCCGGGAGCTGGGCGTGGAGCGGCAGGTCTGCTTTGCCGGCTGGATCTCGGACACCGACAGCTTCTATAACGCCATCGACATCAATACCCTCACCTCCCTGTCGGAGACCTTCCCCTACGCCCTCACCGAGGGGGCCCGGGCGGGACTGCCCACCGTGGCCAGCCGGGTGGGCGGCGTGCCCTACCTCATCGAGGACGGCGTGACCGGTCTGCTCTTCGAGGCCGGGGACCCGGACGGTCTGGCCCGCCAGCTCACCGCCCTCGCCCAGGACGCCACCCTGCGCGCCCACCTGGGCCGCCGGCTCTACCAGAAGGCCAAGGAGGATTTTTCTCTGGAGTCCACTCTCCAGCGCCAGCTCCACATCTACGAGACCATTCTCCGCCGCCACAGCCGGAAAGGCGGCCAGCGGGACGGCGTGCTGGTCTGCGGGGCCTACGGCCGGGGCAACGCGGGAGACGACGCCATCCTGGAGGCCATCGTGGCCGAGCTGCGGGAGCTGGACCCCGACCTTCCCATCTGGGTCCTGTCCCGCAATCCGGACAGCACCCGGCTCACCTACCGGGTCAACTCCATCTATACCTTTAATTTCCCCCGCTTCCTGCGGCGGATGACCAAGACCCACCTCTACATCAACGGCGGCGGCTCCCTGATGCAGGATGTGACCAGCCACCGCTCCCTGTGGTTCTACCTCTTTACCATCTCGGCGGGCAAGATTTTGGGCAACCGGGTGCTCATGTACGGCTGCGGCATCGGCCCCATCCGCTCCGAGTCCAACCGCCGCCTGGCGGCCAAGGTGCTCCAGAAGCGGGTGGACGCCATCACCCTGCGGGACACCCACTCCCGGGAGGAGCTCAAGCGCATGGGCGTGGACCATCCGGAGATCATCCTCTCCGCCGACCCCACCGTGATTCTCCCCGCCGCCGCGCCCCAGGTGGTGGACGGCATTCTGGAGCGGGAGGGCCTGGACCCCAACGGCTCCTATATCGGCTTCACCCTGCGTCCCTGGCCCGGCTTTAAGGAAAAGGCGGAGATCTTTGCCGCCGCCGCCGACTATGCCTACCGGAAATACGGCCTGACGCCGGTCTTCCTCCCCATTGAGCGCCGGCTGGACCTGGGCGCCATCCGGCAGGCCACCGCCTCCATGACCGCCCCCTTCCATATCATTGAGAATACCGGCAGCTCCGCCCACACCATCGGCCTCTTTGCCCGGATGAAGGTCGTGGTCTCCATGCGCCTGCACGCTCTGGTCTTTTCCGCCAGCCAGGGGGTCCCCCTGGTGGGCGTGGTCTATGACCAGAAGATCAGCTCCTTCCTCTCCTATATTGGACAGGACCTCTACACCGACCTGGGCGAGCTGACCCTGGAGCGGCTCACCGCCCACATCGACACCGCCTGCGCTCGCATCGACGACCACGACTTCCTCACCGAGGGCGTGGACCGTCTGCGCCAGGTGGAGCACCGCAATTCGGCCACCGCCCGCCGCCTGCTGGGCCTCCCCGCCCCCGAGGAGGAGGGCGAGCGCCCGTGAAGCACCTGGTCTGTCTCTCCGACACCCCCTGGAGCAGCGTGCCCGCCCGGACCCAGCAGCTCATGACCCGGCTGAAGGATGTCCATATCCTCTACTTTGAGCCGCCCGCCCGCCGGAAGGGATGTCCCTGGAAGAAGCCCGCCCGCCGGGTCCGGCCCGGCCTTCTGGTCTACTCCCTCCCGCCCGTTCTGGACGGGGAGGGGGAGCATCCCCTGCTCTTCCGCCTGGGGCAGCGCAAGCTGGCCCGCTATGTGGAAAAAGCCATGCTCCGCCACCGGGTCCAGGACCCGGTGCTCTGGTGCGCCATCCCCACCGCCGTCCACCTGCTGGACGGCCTGCCCCGTCAGGGACTGGTCTACGACTGCGGCCGGGACTGGTCCTCCCTCCCCGACCAGTGGGAGAGCGAGCTGGCCCTGGCGGCCGACGTGGTCTTTGCCGCCTCTCCGGAGCTGTGCGACCACATCGGCCCCTGCAACGACAACGTGGCCCTTCTCCCAAACGGGGCCAACTACACCATGTTTGCCCGGGAGGACCTGGAGACTCCGCCCGCTCTGCGGGACATCTCCGGCCCGGTCCTGGGCTATGAGGGCACCATCTGGCGGGATCTGGACCTGGAGCCCCTCCTCCGCGCCGCCCGGGAGCACCCCGCCGCCACCTTTGTGCTGGTGGGCCGGGTGGAGCGCAATCCCCACCTGCGCGCGCTGGAGCGGCTGCCCAACGTGCGCTTTCTGGGCCGCAAGCCGCTGGTGGAACTGCCCGAATACCTGAACCGGTTTGACGTGTGTCTCAATCTCCTGCGCACCGGCTCCATGGACGGGGACATCCTGCCGCCCCGCATCTTTGAATACTTCGCCACCGGAAAGCCGGTGGTCTCCATGCTCCAGCCCGGACAGGTGGAGCAGTTCCCGGACGTCATCTACGGCGCCCACACCAGCGCGGAGTTCTCCCAATTGTGCACCAGCGCCCTGGCCGAGCGCGGCTCCTGGGCCCGGGACCGGCGGCGCTCCTACGGACAGATCGGCTCCTGGTCCAACCGGGCCCGGGAGGTGGAGCGCATTCTGGAGAGCATCGGGCTTTTCTGAGACGTGCCGCTTTCTTTCCGTGCTATTCGCCCCACCCCTGCCGTACAATACGGTGGGGGTGATCTTTTGTCCATATCCTGTTCCGACTTCCTCGCCCAGGCCCGTGGAAATCCCACGCTGGCCCTGGTCAGTCTCCTGCTCCTGGCCGTCCTGCTGGTCAACGGCTGGACCGACGCGCCCAACGCCATCGCCACCGCCGTGGCCTCGGGCGCCCTCTCCTTCCGCCGGGCCGTCCTGCTGGCCGCCGGGTGCAACCTGGCCGGTGTGGCGGCCACCTCCCTGTGCATGCCCGCCGTGGCGCAGACCGTCTGCGAGGCCGCCGATTTCGGCGGCGATCCCACCATCGCCTGCACCGCCCTGTGCGCCGCGCTGCTGGCGGTGGTCCTCTGGGCCACGCTGGCCTGGCGCTTCGGCATTCCCACCAGCGAAAGCCACGCCCTGCTCTCCGGTCTGGCCGGTGCGGCCCTCTCCCTGCCGGGCGGGTGGAAGAACCTGCGGCCGGAGGCCTGGGGCAAGGTGGGCCTGGGCCTTCTCCTCTCGGTCCTCCTGGGGTTTCTGCTGGGCCGGCGGGCGAGTGGGCTTCTCCAGCGCCTCCCCCTCTCCCCCCGCCGGTGCCGCTCCCTTCAGACGGCAGGCGCGGCGGCCATGGCCTTTCTCCACGGGGCCCAGGACGGGCAGAAATTCCTGGGGGTCTTTCTGCTGGGAGCCGCCCTCTCCCAGGGCCGGTGGACCTTGGGCGCCCTCTCGGTCCCCCTGTGGCTGATGGCGGTGTGCGCCCTGTTTATGGCCCTGGGCACTCTGCTGGGCGGACGGCGCATCATCGACAAGATCGGCCGGGAGCTGGTGGTCCTCTCCCCCGCCGCCGGGCTCTCCGCCGATCTGGGCGGCGGATGCGCCCTGCTGGTGTGTACCCTGCTGGGTCTGCCGGTCTCCACCACCCACACCAAGACCTCGGCCATTCTGGGGGCCGGAACGGCCCACGGAGGACGGGCCCGCCCGGGGACCGCCCTCTCCATTGCCCTGACCTGGCTGCTCACCTTCCCCGGCTGCGGAGCCCTCGGCTTCTTTCTGGCCCGGCAGCTGCTCGCCTGAGCTTGCATCCCAACCGCCGCTGGGGTATGATAAGAGAGGTCGGTCTCCCATGGGACGGACTCTATCACCAAGGAAGAAACGAGTGATTTTCATGCGCTATGACGCCGTGATCTTTGATCTGGACGGCACCCTGCTCAACACCCTGGACGATCTGGCCGCCGCGGTGAATGCCGCCCTCACCGCCTGCGGTTACCCGACCCGCACCCTGGACGAGGTCCGGGCCTTTGTGGGAAACGGCGTGGCCAAGCTGATCCACCGGGCGGTCCCCGCCGGGACCGCCCCGGAGGAGGAGGCGCGCTGTCTGGAGCGCTTCCGGGCCCACTATCTGGTCCATATGCGGGACCAGACCGCCCCCTATTCCGGCATTCTGCCCCTGTTGGACGCGCTCCAGCAGGCGGGGATCGCCGTGGCGGTGGTATCCAACAAATTTGACGCCGCGGTCAAAGAGCTCTGCCGGGACTATTTCGGTCCCCGCGTGCCGGTGGCACTGGGCGAGTCCCCCTCTGTGCGGAAAAAGCCCGCCCCCGACACCGTCTTTGCCGCGCTGCGCGCGCTGGATGTCCCGGCCGACCGCGCGGTCTACGTGGGAGACTCCGACGTGGACATTGAGACCGCCCGCAACGCCGGCACGGCCTGTATCTCGGTCTCCTGGGGTTTCCGGGACAGCGCCTTCCTGTACGCCCACGGCACCTCCTGCATCGCCGATACCCCCCAGGCCCTGGCCGCCCTGCTCCTCACGCCCGAAGCATAAAAAACGTCCTCTCCCATGTACTCCCGGGGCTCGTTGGTGACCAGGTTCATGCCCCGGATGCCGAAGAGATTGTGGATGGCAGCCACCGTGGTCTCCTGCCCGCCGTTGCGGGTGCCGCCCACCGCCAGGGCTGCCAGGAATTTGCCCCGCAGCAGCCCCGGGAAGCAGTCCCGGATGGCCCGCAGGCGGGAACAAAAGGCGCTCAGCTGGGGCGTTGGCCCCATGCAGTAGACCGGCGAGGCCACCAGGATGCCGTCCGCCCGGTCCAGCTGCTCCACCAAAGTCCGCATGTCATCCGGGATCACGCATCAGGAATGGCTGCGGATACAGGCCTTGCAGTCGGTGCAGGGCGCGATGCGCTTCCCCGCCAGGGTCACCATGGAAGTCTCGATCTCTTCCGATACGCCCTGTGCCCCCTCCAGCGCCATGCGCAGGGCATAGTCCGTGGCGCCCTCCCGCCGCGGGCTGGCGCACAATCCCAAAATGTGAACCATATACACACCCTCCCATCTTCTCTGCGCAGGTCCCTTTTGTCCGGATCCCACGTCCAATATTCGCTTTGCTTCCCGTCATTCTCTGATATTTACCATGCAATAATTCCGCTTTTCGGACGCACACTAAGCACAATCCAATGCCTGAGAGCATCCGAAAAGGGGCGTTTATGATGAAGCTCATTCCCACTTCCACCCGTGGAAAAGTCCGGGCCGCAACCTTTCTCACTGCGGGGCTGGCCGTACTGGGCGGCTTTGCCATTCAGGGTCAGGTCCGCGCCGCACAGTACCAGTACCTGCTCAACAAGACCTATGAATATGCCTTTGCAGAGCTGAGCACCTCGGTCTCCCAGCTGGATACCGCGCTGCAAAAGGGCATCTATGCCACCTCTCCTCAGCTCTTCTCCTCCCTGTGCACCGAGGCCTTCCGCAGCGCCCTGGCCGCCCAGACCGCCCTGGGCTCCCTGCCCTACGGAAATGTGGAACTGGAGGAGACCGCCACCTTCCTGGCCAAGACGGGCGACTACACCATGTCCCTCTCCCGCGCCTCCTCCCAGGGGCTGAGTGAGGAGCAGCGCTCCACCCTCGCTGCCCTGGCCCAGCGCTCCTCGGCTCTGTGTCAGACCCTCCAGTCTCTGGAGAGCGACCTCTTTTCCGGTACCATGCGTCTGGAGGACCTGGCCCAGGTCCAGGAGCGGCTCTCCCAGGCCACACAGACTGGAGATCAGACCACCGCCGGCTCCTCCTTCCAGGAGATCGAGCAGGAGTGCTCCGAGCTTCCCACCCTGATCTACGACGGTCCCTTCTCCGACCATCTGGCCGACCGGACTCCCCGTATGCTGGAGGGACAGCCCCAGGTGAGCCGGGAGGATGCCCGCTCCGCCGCGGCCGGGTGGCTGGGGCAGGAGCCGCAGCTCTTCACCCCCGTCTCCGACGGAGCGGGCGTTCTCCCCAGCTGGGGCTTCTCCGCCCAGGTGGACGGGGGCGAGCTCTATGTGGAGGTCACCAAACAGGGCGGACAGCTTCTGGAGATCCTCCATTCTCGCCCGGTGGGGCCCGCTCAGCTCACCCGGGAGCAGGCGGTGGAGCGGGCCCAGGCCTTCCTGAAGAAGCTGGGCTATCCGGACATGGCCGAGACCTATTTCATCGACCAGGGCAACATCCTCACCATCAATTTTGCGGGCAAGGAGGGGAATGTGCTCTGTTACCCCGATCTGGTCAAGGTATCGGTGGCGCTGGATAACGGCGGCATCGTGGGTCTGGAGAGCCGCAACTATCTCATGAGCCACCAGAGCCGGACCTTCTCCGCCCCGGCCGTATCGGCCGAAGAGGCCCGCAGTCAGGTCACCCAGGGGCTGGAAGTCCTCAGCCAGCAGCTGGCCCTCATCCCCACCCAGGGAGAGAACGAGGTCCTCTGTCACGAGTTCAAATGCCGCAATGAAAAGGGACAGCACTATATCCTCTATGTCAATGCTCAGACCGGGGAGCAGGAGCGCATCCTCCTCCTGCTGGAGGACGAAAACGGCACCCTGGTGCTGTAAGGCCCCTCAGCGGGAGCCGCCCTTGCCCTTGATCTCCTCCCAGTACCGCCGGGCGGCCTGCTCGGTCTTGTTCTCGCCGTAGGTGTAGTACCGCGTTCCCACCAGGGCGTCGGGAAGGTACTGCTGCTCCACCCAGTGGTGGGGAAAGTCGTGGGGATAGAGATACCCCTGCTCCCGCTCCAGGCCGGCCGAGTCGGCATGCCGGTTCTGGAGGTGGCGGGGATAGTCCCCGGTCTTCCCCGCCCGCACGTCGGCCATGGCCAGGTCCAGGGCGATGTGCCCGGTGTTGGACTTGGGCGCGGTGGCCATGAGGACCGCCGCGTCCCCCAGGGGGATGCGGGCCTCGGGCAGCCCCAGCATATTGGCCGCGTCCACGCAGGCCTTGACGATGGGGATGATCTGGGGATAGGCCAGTCCCACATCCTCGCAGGCAATGACCATGAGCCTCCGGCAGGCCGACACCAGATCTCCCGCCACCAGCAGGCGGGCCAGGTAGTGACAGGCCGCGTCCGGGTCCGAGCCCCGGATGGACTTCTGAAGGGCGGAGAGGATGTCATAGTGGTCGTCTCCCGCCCGGTCATACCGCATGGCGGAGCGCTGGGCCGCCATGCGGGCGTCCTCCAGGGTGATGCGCCGCCCCTCCTCTGTGACACGGGCCGCACCGGAGAGCAGCTCCACCGCGTTCATGGCCTTGCGCACATCCCCGCCGCAGGCCTGAGCGATGTGTTCCACCACTCCGTCCTCCCAGGTGAGGGGGATCTCGCTCCGCCGGGCCATGTACTCCAGGCCCCGCAGGATGGCGGGCACCACGTCGGACCCCTCCAGCGGCTTGAACTCAAAGACCGTGGAGCGGGAGAGCACCGCGTTGTACACGTAGAAATAGGGATTTTCCGTGGTGGAGGCGATGAGGGTGATCTTGCCGTTCTCCATGAACTCCAGCAGGCTCTGCTGCTGCTTCTTGTTGAAATACTGGATCTCGTCCAGATAGAGCAGCACCCCGTCGGGGGCCAGCATGGTGCCGATGTCGGCGATGATGTCCTTGATGTCGGAAATGGAGGCCGTGGTGGCGTTGAGCCGGTGAAGGGGCCGGTTGGTCCGCTTGGCGATCAGATTGGCCACCGTGGTCTTGCCGGTGCCCGAGGGCCCGTAGAAGATCAGATTGGGAATGCTGCCGCTCTCAATGATCCGGCGGAGCAGGCCGTTCTGCCCCAAAATATGGCTCTGCCCCACCACTTCATCCAGCGTGGTGGGGCGGATCTCGTCGGCCAGGGGACGGTAACTCATACGCGCTCCCCCCTTACTGCCGGACAAAGCCCAGGTAGCGGGTGCCCTGGAAGGTCAGTGTCCCCCGGTCCCCTTCCACCAGCATGCCGTACTCATGACTGGGGACCTGCAGCTCCATGCGGTCGCCGCTCTCCACCTCAAACGTGACATAATAGGTCGTGCTGGTGTGGGTGTGCCCGATGCCGTTGTGATCGGCATGGTGATGGCGGGTGATATGGCCGCGCTTGGCCACCACCGCGGCGTTCACCGTCAGGCGGGGGCTGTGATTGTTTTTGTTCCACTGGGAGACGCCCCGTACCGCACCTACCACAAACATCACCAGTACGATGCCAAAGATGATCATAACCAGGATGGGAACAAGTCCGAACATCAGGTCAAATCCCATACCGAATCCCATATTCCAAAGCCTCGCTTTCCTGCCCGTCCTGTCTGAGCGCGGGCTGATTTTGTACTCTCATCATACCATGTTTCCAACACTTTTCAACTACATTTTCCGGTGGGCGACCGGACGCCCCACAGAGGCAAAGTCGGTCTGGAAACAAAAAAAGAGATGCAACATTCGTTGCATCTCTTTTTGGCAGCGGGTGAAGGATTCGAACCCTCACATACAGAGTCAGAGTCTGCTGTGCTACCCTTACACAAACCCGCTATATCCGTTCCGTGTCGGAACAACAAAAAATATTATAGCCGATATTTCAGAAAAGTCAAGCCTTTTTTGACAAAATTTTTCCTCCCGGCAAAAAAGCTGCTGCGGGAGGCCGTAAGTACCCCGAGAACAGCCCGGACGGGCAGGGACTGCCGCGGAAACGGCACGCCCTTCCGGGCTGTTCTCACGCACTCAACCGTGCTGGGATTGCGCCGGAGCTCCGGTCAGATCAACGGATCTCAGCAGGAGGAGCTGGTCTCAGGGCCGCTCTTGGAAGAACTCTTCTTGTTCTCCGCGGTGGGGCCCTGCTTTTTGCTCTGGGCGCTGGAGGAAGAGGACTTGCTGTGGCTGCTGCGGTTGGCCTTGCGGATCTCGTCGTTATAGTTGTTCTGCATAACATTCACCTTCCTTTCGGCGAGCATAGTTTAACCGCTCCGGCAAGATTTCATTCCCGCAAAAAGAAAGGATACAAAATTGACGCAGGACATGATATAATAACGTAACGTGAAACGGTGCTCTCGGGAAGAGCCCCACATTTCAGCAAAAACGCCGCGTATCGTCAGGGAGGGATTCCGCCATGAGATGTCCGTATTGTGCCAACCCGGAGAGCAAGGTCGTGGATTCGCGCCCCTCGGATGAGGGTGCGAGTATCCGCCGCCGCCGCGAGTGCTTGGTGTGCCATAAACGGTTTACCACCTATGAGACCATGGAGAGCCTTCCACTGGTCGTGATCAAAAAGGATGGAAGCCGACAGACTTTTGATAAGAGCAAGCT
Source organism: Clostridium sp. J1101437_171009_A5 (assembly GCF_015547905.1). NCBI lineage: Bacteria > Bacillati > Bacillota > Clostridia > Eubacteriales > Clostridiaceae > Clostridium > Clostridium sp. J1101437_171009_A5. Next base: position 43,721 of record NZ_JADMVY010000004.1, on the reverse strand, counting down.
CCTCAACGGGATGCTCCGGGCCTGCGAGAAGCGCCCGGTCTCCTTTGATACTCTGGAGGCCATTGCCAACGAGATCGAGCAGACCCTCCAGAACGCGCTGGACCGGGAGGTCTCCTCCACCCACATCGGCGAGATGGTGATGGAGCGCCTGCGCGGGGTGGACGAGGTGGCCTATGTCCGCTTTGCCTCGGTCTACCGGGAATTCAAAGACATCAGTTCCTTTATGGACGAGCTGGACAAGCTCATCCGGGAAAAATAAACACTACGGGCGGCCGGGACACGATGGTGTCCCGGCCGCCCGTTTTCCATCCGACTTCAGTGAAATAGATCAGGGGGAAATAACCGCCTCACAGCAGCGATAATCGGTGTCGATGCTGTGGGCGATCAGGCGCGCTTTGAAATTGCGGGGGCTGCACAGGGAACCGCCCGATACGCTCAGATCCTCCGGCACCACAAACTTGATGCACTTGACCTGAATGTCCCGGCAGCCCGGGAAATCATGGGCCGGGAGGGTCACGGCCTTCATGCCGCGCTGGTACTCCATGCCGTCCGTGTCCACTTCAGTGAGGATCACGGCCAGGGCTACCCGGGTATGGGGGAAGACCTGTTTGACCGTTGCGTCCACTTGGATGATCCGGCCCTGGGATTCCAGATACGTGTCGCCCAGATCCACCAGCAGGGAATCCTCACAGCCCTCCACCGTGAACTGGATGGGTACGGGGCACTCCTCCGGATGGACCACCACATCACAGTCCACCTCTACCTTGGGCTCGGGGAAGGTGACCACGTTCCCCTCATTGTCGGAATAGGTGATGGACTCGTTGACCAGCTTGATCCCCGGCTCCTGCCCCACATGGCGGACGAAAAATTCCAGCACGGCGCTCTCGCTGAGCGTCACGCCCAGTTCCTGGATCTTCCAGCGCAGGGTGTGGTCATCCAGCTGCTCTGCCATGCCTTTGGCGGGGGGCAAAATGCTGGTGATGACAAAATCAGGGGTGACCATCTCCTTGATCTGGATGTTGGTGGCCCCCGCCTTGGAGATGTTGGCGGCCAGCTCTGCAAACAGTTCCTCCAGGTCGGCCAGATCCGGGGTCACCGCCACGTGGGAGGTGTCCGGATCGGTGGCCCAGTTGTTCAGCGCATCGATATCCAGTCCGTCCGACCCGATGAGACCGATGCAGTAAATGGTGATCCCCTGGGCCCGGGCGGCGGCGGCCACCGGGGCGGGCGGCGCACCGGCGGTGGTGTTGCCGTCGGTGAAGAGGACGATCACCTTGGCATTGCTGGAGGCGGGCTCAAAGAGCTCCATGGCCTTGGTGAAGGCGTCTGCGTGGTTGGTGCTTCCGCCGGCGCTCAGTCCGTCTACGGCATTTTTGAGCGCATCCACCGAGGTGATGAGCTGTGTGTCGGCCACTGCCGTGCTGGAAAAGCTCACCACGCCCATCCGGCTGCCGGAGCCGATCTGTCCGTCCTTGCTGCTGTCGGTGGCCTCGTCAATAATATCAATAAAGGTCTTTGCGCCTATTTTCATGGCGGAGAGGGGCGCCCCGGCCATGCTGCCGGAGCGGTCCAGTACCAGGACGATGTCGGTGGGATTCGAGATGATATCCGGCGCGGCGGTGATGGCCAGCGTGACGCGGAGAGAACCGTCACAGTCGATCCGGTCCTGATTGATGACTTTGTTGGAATTGGTAATACCCATGGGTTGCGGCCTCCTTCTGGGGAATTCCCCCTGACATCCTATGCAGGTGCGTGCCCTTGTGGCACACCAAAGGCACAAAAAAGCAGGTCCCGTCCCTTTGTCAGGGGACAGGACCTGCTTGGAATGTTTCGAAGGCGGGCACAAATGTACCTTAACCCTCCTCCAGCCGGGCCAGCAGATCGGCTGCATTGGTGTCGGGCTTCACTTTTTCCCGGGCGTCCAGGATCACGCCGTTCTCGTCGATGAGATAGCTGGAGCGCACCACGCCCATGCTGACTTTTCCGTAGAGCTTTTTCTCCTTCCAGACATCATAGGCCTGAATGGCAATCAGCTCCGGGTCGGAGAGAATGGGAAAAGGCAGGGCGTATTTCTGGGCAAATTTCGCGTGGGAGGCTGTGCTGTCCTTGCTGATCCCCAGGACGACGGTATTGTGGTCCTGGAAAGCGCTCCAGGCTTCCCCAAAGGCGCAGGCCTGCCGGGTGCAGCCGGGGGTATTGTCCCGCGGGTAGAAGTAGAGGGCCACTTTCTTTCCCCGGAACTGGGAGAGGGTCACAAGGTTCCCGTCCTGATCGGGAAGGGTGAAATCAGGGGCTAGAGTACCGATCGGAAGCATGGTATGCTCCTCCTTTTCTGGATGGTTCAGTCCTGGGGCTGGTAAAAATCACACCAGGGCCGCAGGGTACAGTTGGCGCAGTCCGGCTTGCGGGCCATACACACGGCCCGTCCGTGGAGCACCAGGCGGTGGCAGAAGTCATTGGATTCCTCGGGCGGGAGCTGGGCGCGCAGCTGCTGCTCCACCTTGGGGGGCTCCTTGGTGCCGTCGGTCAGCCCCAGGCGGCCCGAAATGCGGATGCAGTGCGTGTCGGCCACCACGGCGCCGGGGGCGTGGAAGATGTCGCCCAGGATCAGATTGGCGGTCTTCCGCCCCACCCCGGGGAGCTTCAGCAGCTCCTCCATGGTGGAGGGCACCTTTCCGCCATAGACCTCCAGCAGCATCTGGGAGGCGGCCACGATGTCCCGGGCCTTTGCCCGGAAAAAGCCGGTGGAGTGGATGATCTCCTCCACCTCGCTCACATCGGCCTGGGCCAGGGCCTCCAGCGTGGGAAACCGGGAAAACAGCGTGGGCGTGACCTGATTGACCCGCTCGTCCGTACACTGTGCGGCCAGGCGGGTGGAGAAGAGCAGCTCATAATCTTTCTGATAGTCCAGAGAGCAGATGGCCTCCGGATAGGCGCTTTTCAGCGCGGCCACAATGGCCAGAATATCGTCTTGGGATTTCAAGGGGATCACCTCATATACCGGTCAAGGTGCTTGCGGCAGATGGAGCACCGGTTCTTTGATTGTGCCATTATAACATGGGGGATGAAAAAAAACGAGACATTATTTACAAATCATGGTTGTAATTTGGGACAAGCTCAGCTATAATCAACATAGAGTACCCAAAAACTATACTGTTTAGTATAATGCCATGGGAGGAATCAAAATGGTCAAGGACATGATGGACTTTATCCTCGCGCAGGATCCTGAGGTGGGTGAGGCGATCAAACACGAGTTTGACCGTCAGCGCCGGAATATCGAGCTGATCGCATCTGAAAACTTTGTCAGCGAGACGGTGCTCGCCGCGGCCGGTTCCGTGCTGACCAACAAGTACGCGGAGGGTTATCCCAGCAAGCGTTACTATGGCGGGTGCCAGTGCGTGGACGTGGTGGAGAATCTGGCCCGGGATCGTGCCTGTAAGCTCTTCGGCGCGGACCATGCCAATGTCCAGCCTCACAGCGGCGCCAACGCCAACTATGCCGTGTATCAGGCGCTGTGCAACGTGGGCGACACCGTGCTGGGTATGGATCTAGCCAACGGCGGACATCTGACCCATGGCAGCCCGGTCAATTTCTCCGGCAAGAACTATAACATGGTCTCTTACGGCCTGAATGAAGAGGGATTCATCGACTACGACAACGTCCGGGACATGGCCCGCAAGCATCATCCCAAGATGATCATTGCCGGCGCCTCCGCCTATCCCCGCTTCATCGACTACGCGGCCTTTGCCGACATCGCCCATGAGGTGGGCGCCTATCTCTTCGTGGACATGGCCCACGTGGCCGGCCTGGTGGCCACCGGTCTGCATCCCAACCCCGTGCCCTATGCTGACGTGGTCACCACCACCACCCACAAGACCCTGCGCGGTCCCCGCGGCGGCATGATCCTGTGCAAGGAGGAGCTGGCCAAGAAGATCGACTCCGGCATCTTCCCCGGCAGCCAGGGCGGCCCTCTGGAGCACATCATCGCGGCCAAGGCCGTGGCCCTGGGCGAGGCCCTCAAGCCCGAGTTCAAGGCCTATCAGGAGCAGGTGATCAAAAACGCCAAGGCGCTGGCGGCCTCTCTGATGAAGGAGGGCTTTGATCTGGTCTCCGGCGGTACGGACAACCACATGATGCTGGTCGATCTGCGCAAGGCCGGCGTCACCGGCAAGGAGATGGAGCACCGTCTGGACGAGGTACATATCACCGTCAACAAGAATGCCATCCCCAACGACCCCGAGAAGCCCTTCGTCACCAGCGGCGTGCGCATCGGCACTCCCGCCGCCACCACCCGCGGCCTGAAGGAAGAGGATATGACCCTCATCGGCCAGCTGATCTGGCAGGCGGCCACCGACTTCGAGGCCAAGGCCCAGTCCATCCGGGACGCCGTGGCTTCCATCACCGAGAAGTACCCCCTCTATCCCGGCAACTGATGACCGGACGGGCAACTTCATCATAGCGAAAATCACCGAGGCGGAGACTCTTGTGAGTCTCCGCCTCCTTTTGCCGAACCAGCTCAATTTTCGTTTCAAGCGCCCGGAATCCTCCTCCAGGACAAAAAAAGAGATGCAACCGACGTTGCATCTCTTTTGGCAGCGGGTGAAGGATTCGAACCCTCACATACAGAGTCAGAGTCTGCTGTGCTACCCTTACACAAACCCGCTAT
>NZ_JADMVY010000004.1:0-38955 GCF_015547905.1 Clostridium sp. J1101437_171009_A5 | reverse complement strand
TTGGCAGCGGGTGAAGGATTCGAACCCTCACATACAGAGTCAGAGTCTGCTGTGCTACCCTTACACAAACCCGCTATCTCTTGCGCACTCACAAGTGCAGGTTATATTATACTGACCTATCCCTCGTTTGTCAAGTCATATTTTTCTTTTTTTCAGACGTTTTCGGAGCACTTCTTTTTCCCATCACCATTTTCTCCCACTCAGGCCTTTTTTTGCCCTGTTTTTCTCATTTTTATTGACATTACGCTATATTTTCTCCCTCTTTCACAGAGGGCTTTCCATCTTTTTGTACAATTCCATAATAGCTTGATAGGTTGACAAAAAAATTTTCAGGAAGTATACTAAAAGCACAAGGAAAACCATAAGGTTTTCTATCCAAGTGAATGAACTTATATAAGCCCATAATATGGTTGGGCGTCTCTACTGGCTACCGTAAATAGCCGCGCTATAAGTTCCCGAGAGGAGATGATCGGGAATTTATTGTGCGGCAGGAACGGTGGTTTTTTTGTATCCGGCCCACTTCCAATCTATGTTCGTTTCCAGAGACTTATATAGGCCCAAAATCGGTTGGGTGTCTCTACCGGCTGCCGCAAACAGCCGCGCTATAAGTTTCCCTGATCCGGGACCTCTTCCCGCTGCTGTGAAGAGGTGGAAATCACACTTCAACGACAAAGGAGTACGACCATGAACGCTACCTCTTTTCTCTTGAAGGGCGATCTCTGTTATAGTGTCGACCCCAACACCCTCCGCTCCGTCCCCAACGGCTATCTGCTCTGCGTGGACGGACGCTGCGCCGGTGTCTTTGATACCATACCAGAGTCCTATGCGTCCCTTCCCCTGTTGGATTATACCGGCCATTTGATTCTGCCCGGCCTCACCGATCTCCATGTCCACGCCCCCCAGTACACCTACCGGGGCCTCGGCATGGATCTGGAGCTGCTGGATTGGCTCAACACCTATACCTTCCCTGAGGAGGCCCGGTTCCGGGACCTCTCCTATGCCAAGCAGGCCTATTCCCGCTTTGTGGAGGACGTCCGCCGGGGCCCCAACACCCGCCTGTGCGCCTTCGCTACCGTGCATCCGGACGCGACCCGGCTGCTGATGGACCTTTTGGAGGAATCCGGCCTGGTGGCCATGGTGGGCAAGGTCAACATGGACCGCAACGCCTCTCCCGACCTGCAGGAGGAGAGCGCGGAGGCTTCCCTGGCAGCCACGGTGTCCTGGCTGGAGGAGAGCGCCGGCCGCTACCAGCGGGTCTCCCCCATTCTCACCCCCCGGTTCATCCCCTCCTGCTCCGATCCTCTGATGGAATCCCTGGGCAAGCTCCAGCGGGAGCGCAATCTCCCGGTGCAGTCCCACCTCTCGGAGAACCGCAGCGAGGTGGAGTGGGTGAAGGAGCTGTGCCCCTCCTCCCACGGATATGGCGACGCCTACGACTCCTTCGGGCTGTTCGGCGGAGAAAATTGCCCCACCATCATGGCCCACTGCGTCCTCTCTGACGACGATGAAATCGCTCTGATGCGGGAACGGCAGGTCTACGTGGCCCACTGTCCCGCCTCCAATACCAACCTGGCCTCCGGCATCGCCCCCGCTCGCCGCTATCTAGAGGAGGGCATCCCCATGGGTCTGGGCAGCGATGTGGCCGGCGGCACCCACTGCTCCATTTTCCGGGCCATGGCCGACGCCGTGCAGGTCTCCAAGCTTCGCTGGCGTCTGGTGGATTCCACCCTCGCCCCCCTGTCGGCCACCGAGGCCTTCTGGCTGGGCACCATGGGCGGCGGCTCCTTCTTCGGTCAGGTAGGCTCCTTCCTCCCCGGCTATGAGTGCGACATCCTGGTTCTGGACGACCGCCGGTACAACCCGCCGGAAGCTCACAGCGTGCAGCAGCGTCTGGAGCGCACCATCTATCTCTCCGAGGACCGGGACATCGTCCACAAATTTGTCCGGGGCAGCCAGCTCTTCTAAGTTCATTCACGTATCTTGTTTTGTTTCATTCTTGTGCCCTTCCGGGAATGGTTCCCGGTTTGTTCCTTCCGCCTATGTTAAATGGAAAGAAAGAGAGGGATCTTCATGAATCAAACACTGGATCGATTGTTTCACCTGACAGAGCACGGCACCGATGTCAAAACCGAGGTCATGGCCGGTATCACCACCTTCATGACCATGGCTTACATCCTGGCTGTCAACCCCAGCATTCTATCCGCCGCCGGTATGGACTCGGGCGCCGTCTTTACCGCCACATGCTTGGCCTCTCTGCTGGCCACAGTGCTGATGGCCACCATGTCCAACTACCCCTTTGTACTCTCGGCCGGCATGGGCCTCAACGCCTATTTCGCCTACACCGTGGTCGGACAGATGGGGTATTCCTGGCAGACGGCCCTGACCGCCGTCTTCCTGGAGGGTATCATTTTCATCCTGCTCTCCCTGACCAGCGTGCGTGAGGCCATTTTCAACGCCATTCCCACCCCCCTCAAGCACGCGGTGTCCGCCGGTATCGGTCTCTTCATCGCCTTTATCGGCATGCAGAACGCCAAGCTGGTGGTGGACGATCCGTCCACCCTGCTCTCGGTCTTCTCCATGAAGGACGCCCTGGCCCAGAACACCTTCCACACCCAGGGCATCACGGTCCTGCTCACCATCATCGGTGTGCTCATCACCGCTCTGCTCATCGTCAAGAAGGTCAAGGGCAACATCCTCATCGGTATCCTGGCCACCTGGATCCTCGGCATCCTCTGCCAGCTGACGGGGCTCTATGTGCCGGACAACACCACCTTCTTCAGCCTGCTGCCCGATTTTTCCAACGGCATCGCCATTCCCAGCGTGGCCCCCACCCTGTTTCAGATCGACTTCTCCAACGTCTTTTCGCTGGACTTCCTGGTGGTTATCTTCGCCTTCCTCTTCGTGGATGTGTTCGATACCCTGGGCACCCTCATCGGCGTGGCCTCCAAGGCCAATATGCTGGATAAGGACGGCAAGCTTCCCCGCATCCGCGGCGCTCTGATGGCGGATGCCGTGGGTACCACCGCCGGTGCCCTTCTGGGTACCTCCACCATCACCACCTTCGTGGAGAGCGCCTCCGGCGTGGCCGAGGGCGGCCGTACCGGTCTGACCGGTCTGGTCTCCGCCGCTCTCTTTGGCATCGCCCTCTTCCTCTCTCCCATCTTCCTGGCCATCCCCTCCTTTGCTACCGCCCCCGCTCTGATCGTGGTGGGCTTCCTGATGGTCAGCTCCATCCTGAAGGTGGACTTCGACGATCCCACCCAGTCCATCCCCGCCTTTATCTGCATGATCTGCATGCCCTTTATGTACTCCATCTCCGAGGGTATCTCCATGGGCGTCATCACCTACGTGGTCATCAACCTCTTCGCCGGCGGCGAGAAGCGCAAGACCATCAGCCCCCTGATGTATGTTCTGGCCATTCTCTTCGCGGTGAAGTACTTCATCATCTGATTTTCCCGTTTCCCCCCTCGGGCGGGCCGGCTTCCCCTTCCGGCCCGCTTTCTCCGGCGGCCGGGGCCCCGACCGCCGGAGAAAGCGCAAGCCCCCATTCCAAGCCCCCAACGAGCCTGAAAGGAGCGATACGATATGGCAATTGGTCAGTCCATGCTTCGTGTGGATGCCCATGACAAAGTAACCGGCACCGCCAAGTATACCTCAGACCTGGAGCCCCGCGATTATCTGGTGGCAAAAGTCGTCCACAGCACCATCGCCTTCGGCGAGGTCAAGGCCTTCCATCTGGAGGAGGCCCTTGCCGTCCCCGGCGTGGTCAAGATCCTCACCTGCTTCGATGTCCCCGACGTCCCCTTCCCCACCCCCGGCCATCCCTGGTCGGTGGAAAAGGCCCATCAGGATGTGGCCGACCGGAAGCTGCTCAACCGCCGGGTGCGGTTCTATGGCGACGATATCGCCGCCATCATCGCCGAGGACAATGTAGCCGCCGACCGGGCAGCCCGCCTCATCCGCGTGGAATATGAGGAGTTCGAGCCCTATGTCACCGTGGATCAGGCCATGGCCCCCGGTGCGCGTCCCGTCCACGACGAAAAGCCCAACAACGTCCTGGTCCACTCCGGTTTCCAGGTGGGCGAGATGACCTATGACGAGGCTGTCGCCGGAGAGGATGATCTGGTCACTGTCCAGCGTACTTATCGGACCCAGACTGTCCAGCACTGCCACATCGAGCCCCCCACCTCCTTTGCCTATCAGGAGGGAGATAAGATCACCGTGATCTCCTCCACCCAGATCCCCCACATCGTTCGCCGGGTCATCGGCCAGGCCACCGGTATTCCCTGGGGCAACATCCGGGTCATCAAGCCCTACATCGGCGGCGGCTTCGGCAACAAGCAGGACGTGCTCTATGAGCCCCTCAATGCCTGGCTATGCACGCAGGTCGGCGGCCGGGCCGTCAAGCTGGACATCACCCGCGAGGAGACCTTTGCCTGCACCCGCGTCCGCCACGCCATCGACTTCCACGTTGCCGGCGCCGTGCGGCGGGACGGCACCATCGTGGCCCGCAAGTGTCTGGCCAACTCCAACCAGGGCGGCTACGCCTCCCACGGACACTCCATCGTGGCCAACGCCATCAACGGCTTCAAGCAGCTCTACCGGGACGAGAAGGCCCTGGAGTGCGAGGCCAACACGGTCTACACCAACATCGCCGTGGGCGGCGCCATGCGCGGCTACGGCATCCCCCAGTCCTGCTTCGCCACCGAGTGTCTGGCCGAGGATATGGCCCACGCCATCGGCATGGACCCCCTGGAGTTCCGCCTGAAAAACTGCATGCAGGCCGGCTATGAGGACCCCCACACTCACGTTCAATTCCGCAGCTACGGCCTCCAGGACGCCATCCAGAAGGGCCGGGAGCTGATCCACTGGGATGAGCTGCGTGCCAAGTATCAGAACCAGACCGGCCCCATCCGCCGCGGCGTGGGTATGGCCATCTTCTGCTACAAGACCGGCGTACATCCCATCTCGCTGGAGACCGCCTCCTGCCGCATGGTCCTCCACCAGGACGGCTCGGTCCAGGTCCAGATGGGCGCCACCGAGATCGGCCAGGGCGCTGACACCGTCTTTACCCAGATGGCCTCGGAGGTCACCGGTATCTCGGTGAAGAAGGTCCATATCTCCTCCTTCCAGGATACCGATACCACTCCCTTCGATACCGGCGCCTACGCCTCCCGCCAGACCTATGTCAGCGGCATGGCCGTGAAGAAGACCGGCGCCCTCTTCAAGCAGAAGATCCTGGAGTACGCCGGCTACGCCCTGCGCTACCCGGTGGAAAATCTGGACATCCGGGACGACCAGATCGTGGATACCGTCACCGGTGAGACTCTCCGCTCCGTGGCCGACATTGCGGTGGAGGCTTTCTACAGCCTGGACCGCTCCCAGCACATCACGGCGGAGGCCACCTCTCACTGCAAGGTCAACACCTTTGCCAGCGGCTGCTGCTTTGCCGAGGTCGAGGTGGACATCCCCCTGGGCAAGGTGAAGGTCCTCAACATCGTCAACGTCCATGACTCGGGCACCCTCATCAATCCTCAGCTGGCCGCGGCGCAGGTCCACGGCGGCATGAGCATGGGTCTGGGCTACGCCCTGAGCGAGCAGCTCCTCTTCGACGCCAAGGCCCGTCCTCTCAACGGCAACCTCCTGGATTACAAGCTGCCCACCGCCATGGATACCCCCGACCTGCAGGCCGCTTTTGTGGAGGTCCCCGATCCCACCGGCCCCTATGGCAACAAGGCCCTGGGCGAGCCTCCCGCCATCCCCGGCGCGCCCGCCATCCGCAACGCGGTGCTCCACGCCACCGGCGTGGCCATCGACTCCCTGCCTCTGGATCCCCAGAAGCTCATCACCGCCTTTACCGAGGCCGGACTCATCGACGACTAAGGAGGGTTTCGCGCCATGTATGATATGGAACAATACTACCAGGCCACCAGTGTGGCCGACGCCATCGCCGCCCTGGGGGCGGACCCGGCGGCCATGCCCATCGCCGGGGGCACCGACGTGCTCATCCAGACCCGTGAGGGCCGCCACGCCGGCTGCCATCTGGTCAGCCTCCACGGCCTCAGTGAGCTGAGCGCCATCCGGGAGGAGGAGGACGGCACCCTGGTCATCGGCTCCGGGTGTACCTTCTCTGAGATCACCAACTCCCCCCTGCTGCGCCCCCACATCAATATGCTCTGCCAGGCGGTGGATCAGGTGGGCAGCCCCCAGATCCGCAACATGGGCACCATCGGCGGCAACGTCTGCAACGGCGTGACCAGCGCCGACAGCGCCCCCTCCCTCATGGCCCTCAACGCCGTGCTGGAGATCCAGGGCCCCAACGGCAAGCGCCTCATCCCCATCGGGGAGTGGTACGCCGGCCCCGGCAAGACCGTCCGGCAGCATGACGAGGTCCTCACCGCCGTGCGCATCGCCCGTGAAAACTACGAGGGCTTCGGCGGACACTACATCAAGTACGGCAAGCGCGAGGCCATGGAGATCTCCACCCTGGGCTGTGCCGTGCAGGTCAAGCTCTCGGCCGACAAGCGCACCGTAGAGGATCTGCGCATCGCCTTCGGCGTGGCCGCTCCCACCCCCGTGCGCTGCCCCAAGACCGAGGCCATGGCCGTGGGCCGCACCGTGGACGAGGCCCTGGTCAAGGAGCTGGGCCAGAGCGTCCTCACCGAAATCAATCCCAGAGACAGCTGGCGGGCCTCCAAGGCCTTCCGGCTCCAGATCGCCAAGGAAATCTGCCGCCGGGCCTTCCGGCAGGCTGTGGCCTTTGCCGGAGGTGAAATCCATGCTTAAAATCATCCATGTGAAAGTGAACGGCAAGGAGGAAGAGCTTGCCGTAGACGTGCGGGAGTGTCTGACCGATACCCTGCGGGACCGTCTGGGCCTGACCAGCGTCAAGAAGGGCTGTGAAGTGGGCGAGTGCGGTGCCTGTACCGTCCTCATTGACGGAAAGGCCGTCAACTCCTGCTGCTACCTCAGCGTGTGGGCCGATGGCCACAGCGTCCTCACCGTGGAGGGCATCAAGGGCCCCAACGGAGAGCTCTCCCCCATCCAGACCGCCTTTATCGAGGAGGCCGCTGTCCAGTGCGGCTTCTGCACCCCCGGCCTCATCATGACCGCCGTGGAGATCGTGGGCACCAACAAGCAGTACAACCGGGATGAGCTGCGCAAGCTGATCTCCGGCCACCTGTGCCGCTGCACCGGCTATGAGAACATCCTCAACGCCATGGAGCGCATCGTGGCTGAAAATCTGGCCCGCCAGCAAAAACTCAATTGATTCGAAATACGGGGGACCTTCCGGTCCCCCGTATTCAACCATTTGGACTCAGAAAGGAGCGTCTGTATGAAAAATGTCTTTTGCCGCACCCCCCTGTGGGAAGCCTCCAAGACTTTGGCGGCCGTGGCCCAGGGACTCACGCCCGCGGAGCTGGTGGTGAAGAATGCCACCCTCATCAACGTCTGCACCGGCGAACTCCAGCCCCACACCGATGTGGCCTGCGCCGCCGGACGCATCGCCTATGTGGGCCCGGACGCCTCCCACTGCATCGGTCCTGAGACCCAGGTGGTGGACGCCGGGGAAGCCTACCTCTCCCCCGGCCTTCTGGACGGCCACATCCACATCGAGTCCTCCATGATGCCGCCCCGGAACTTTGCCCGTGCCGTGCTCCCCCGGGGCACCGTGGGCGTGTACTACGACCCCCACGAGATCTGCAATATACTGGGGCCCAAAGGCGTCTCCTTCATGATGGAGGACGCCGCCGCCACCCCCCTCAAGGCCATGCTCACCATGCCCTCCTGCGTGCCCGCCGTCCCCGGCTTTGAGGACACCTGCGGCTTTGTGGGGCCGGAGGATGTGCGCCAGTTCATGGAGGACGGGCGCACCGTGGCCCTGGGCGAGATGATGAACGACCCCGGCGTCCTCTCGGGCGCGGACGGCCCCCACGCCATCCTGGCCGAGACCGGCAAGGCCGGACGGACCATCACCGGCCACTATGCCATGGCTGATCTGGACCGGGGCCTCAATGGCTACATCGCCTCCGGTGTGCGCTCCTGCCATGAGTCCACCCGTCCGGAGGAGGCCCTGGCCAAAATGCGCCTGGGCATGTACGCCATGCTCCGGGAGGGCTCCGGCTGGCGGGATCTCCACGAGGTGGCCCGAGCGGTCACCGAGCACCAGGTAGACAGCCGCTTTGCACTGCTGGTCACCGACGACGCCCATCCCCAGACCCTTCGGGCGGAGGGCCATGTGGACCGGCTGCTCCGCCGGGCCGTGGCCGAGGGGATCGACCCGGTGGCCGCGGTCCAGATGGTCACCATCAACTGCGCCCAGTGCTTCCAGATGGACCATGACCTGGGCTCGGTCACCCCCGGAAAATGCGCCGATCTGGTCCTGTTCACCGACCTGAAGGATTTTGTCGTCCAGAAGGTCTTTATCGACGGGAATCTGGTGGCCGAGGACGGCCATCTGACCATCGACATCCCGGAGGCGTCCTATCCGGACTTTGTCCGCTCCACCATCCATCTGGACCCCATCAAGGCGGAAGATTTCCTCTACCCCGCCCCCTCCCAGACCATCCAGAAGGTCCGCGCCATCGGTGTTGTTCCCGGCAAGGCCCTGACCCGGGAGTATATCGCCGCCCTGACCCCCCGCAACGGTTATCTGGAATCCGATCCGGTCCAGGATGTCCTCAAGGCCGTGGTCTTTGAGCGGCACAACCGCACCGGGACCCGCGGCCGGGGCTTTGTCCATGGCTTTGGCATCACCAGCGGCGCCATGGCCTCCACCGTGGCCCACGATGCCCATAACCTGCTGGTGCTGGGCACCAACGACGCGGATATGGCCTTCGCCGCCAATACTCTCATCGAGTCCCAGGGCGGCATGTGCGTGGTGCGGGACGGGAAAGTCCTGGGCCACATCCCCCTGCCCCTGGCCGGCGTGATGGGTGAGCGCTCCCCCGCCGAGATGGCCGATCTGGCCCATCAGCTGGGTCTGGCTTGGAAGGAGATCGGCTGCATCCTCCCCGCCCCCTTCATGACCATGGCCCTTCTCTCCCTGGCCTGCATCCCGGAGCTGCGTCTCACCAACCGCGGGCTGGTGGACTGCCGCACCTTCCAAATGACAGACGTTTGCTTGTAATCGTCCAGACAGCAGCAAAGCCCCGGAATCCAAACATGGATTCCGGGGCTTTTTTCTTTCATAACATTCCGCTTAGGCAGCCTGCTTGGGGCAGAGAGCCTCGGCAATGTTGAGCATGTGGTCCAGCATACGCTCGATGTCGGTGAGGATCTCGCTGTACAGGATGCTCAGCTCGGGGTCCACGTGACCCTCCCGCATACGGCGGATCTGCGCGGCGCGGTACTGGCGGTTCTTTTCATCGCTGTCCGCCTCCAGAATGGCCACGGTATCCAGCGCGCGCTTCCGGTTGCTGTCGTCCTCGAAGTCAATGGCCAGCAATGCATGGGTGGCCAGGGTGCGCAGGTTGGTCAGCTCCTTCATGGTCTCATCGTCCATGTGGATATGGCGCTTCTTCAGAGGCTCCAGATACTCGGCCATGTTCATGGCGTGGTCGCCGATACGCTCAATGTTGCCGCAGACGATCAGCATGCGGTTGAAGCGGTCGGAGTCGGCCTCCGACATCTCGTGGGTGGAGGTGCGGCCGATGGTGCGGGTGATCTCCGCGTTGTAGACGTCGATCCGGTCCTCCTGCTCGGCCACGCGGCTGAGCTTGCTCTCATCCCGCAGCAGCAGGGTGTCGAAGGCCAGTTCCACATTCTCCCGGGCCAGGGCAAACATCTCCGCCTCCTGCTTCTGCAGCTCAGACAGGGCAATGGCGGTGGAGCCGATGCCGTGCTCGTTGACGGGGTGATAGCCCTCCTCGCTGGTGTGGTCGGGCAGGATCCGGCAGGCCACCTTGGCCAGCACATTGCCGAAGGGGAAGAGCACAATGGTGGTCACCACGTTGAAGATGATGTGGGTGGCGGCAATCTGGCCAGGCACATTGCCGGGCAGATAGCTCTGGATCAGGCCCGTAAAGTCCGTGGTCAGGCAGATGATGGTAAAGATCACGGTACCGATCACATTGAACATCAGGTGGATGAGGGTGGTGCGCTTGGCGTTGCGGTTTCCGCCCAGGCTGGCCAGAAGAGCGGTGATACAGGTACCGATGTTCTGGCCAAAGAGCACAAAGACCGCGTTATCCAGTCCCACCACACCGCTCAGGGCCAGCGCCTGAAGGATACCGATGCTGGCCGAGGAGCTCTGGACCACCGCGGTGAAGAGCGTGCCGGCCAGAATGCCCAGGATGGGATTGGAGAAGGAAGTGAGGAGATTGACAAAGGGCTCATAGTCCCGCAGAGGAGCCATGGAGGAGCTCATCAGCTCCATGCCCAGGAAGAGGATGCCCAGACCGGCAACGATCTGGCCGATGCAGTTGATCTTCTGCTTCTTGAACATGGTGATGAGCACCACGCCGAAGAAGGCCAGCAACGGCGCGATGAGGCCCACGTCCAGCGCAATGAGAAGGCTGGTCATGGTGGTACCCACGTTGGCGCCCATGATCACACCGACTGCCTGCTGAAGGGTCATCAGGCCGGAGTTGACGAATCCCACCACCATGACAGTGGTCGCCGAGGAGCTCTGAATGATTGCCGTAATACCGGCGCCCACCAGGACGCCCAGGATCCGCTTGGAAGTGAGCATTTCCAGAATGGACTTCAGGCGGTCACCTGCCGCGATTTCCAGACCCGCGCACATAATGTGCATGCCGTACAAAAACAGGGCAAGTCCGCCGAAGAGCATAAAAATGTCTTCCAGTTGCATTTCATTTTCTCCTTTGTCCACGGCCTGCGCCGTGCTGTTCATAGATTTTTTACATTGCAGACAATATTATGACAAAAAATTCAGAATCCTTCAAGAGCATACTCGATCTATTACATATTTTTTACACGTTATTTACAATACGGCCTTTTTTTCCGCGTTTTATCGGCAAGTATGCCCTCATATCATCCAGTATTTTCTATATCTGTATAAATCCATTATGTCCGTTCCGGCCCCTTTTCTTTCCAGATGATAAAAAAGAGCTGCCTGAGACGCCGCGCAGATCCGTTCCGAAGATGGTCTTTCTCGGAACCGACCAGCGCCAGCTTCTCAGGCAGCCTTTCTTTTTCTGGATTAATTAAGGCTCCTCACGCTCAGAAGAAGCCTGCAATTCTTCCGGGGACTCCTCTTCTTCCCCTTCCTCCTGTCCGCGGGGCTTGTCCAGCGGGTCGATCCACCCGGCCATCTCGGCGGGCAGCTCCCCCATGGTGCCCACGCAGCGGTTAATGGGCGTGCCCATGGCGTGGAATTTCTCCTCATAGTCCGTCATCACGCCGCAGATCCCATTGCCGTGCAGATCCCGCGTCACCTCAGACAGGGCAAACCCCGCCTTCGGGAACTGGAAGAGGGACCACTCATACAGATCCCGGTTATCGGTCTTGAAGTGGATCTGGCCGCCCTCCTTCAGTACCTGGCGATACCGCATCAGGAAATCCGTGTGGGTCAGGCGGCGTTTGCTGTGCCGGTTGGAGGGCCAGGGATCGCTGAAATTCAGATAGATCAGGTCCACTTCCCCGGGTGCAAAATACTCCCGCAGCCGGGCGGCATCGGCATCGATGAAATACACATTGTGCAGATCCATCTTCTCGGCCCGCTCCATGGCGATGATCATGGCGTCAGCCACCCGCTCGATGGCCACAAACAGGCACCCCGGGTTCTGGGCCGCCGTCTCCACCGTAAAGCGTCCCTTCCCGCAGCCCACCTCCAGACGCAGTTCTCTGGCCTGGGGGAAAAGGCTTCTCCAATTTCCTCTCAGCTCCATCGGATTCTGGATCAGGAGCCCGGCGCACCGCTCCATCCGATTTGCAAGGTTCGGTTTTTTCCGCATTCTCATTTGATCTTGTCACCTCTCAGCCCATATCATAACACACGAAATTTTCTCTTGCAATCCTTAGCGAAATGGTTTATAATATCTTTCGTTGCATCGGTTCTTGAAGCGGTGCATGATGAGCAGGACCGATCCGGGTGTAGCGAAGTTTGGTATCGCGCGTGGTTTGGGACCACGAGACCGCAGGTTCAAGTCCTGTCACCCGGACCACATGCGCGAGTGGTGGAATTGGCAGACTCGCTAGATTCAGGTTCTAGTGTGCATTACGCACGTGCGGGTTCAAGTCCCGCCTCGCGCACCATCGTCGGAGCAAGCTGAACGGCTTGCTCCGACTTTTTTATACAAATTAGAGTACTCTGTCTTCTGGAATCTGTATATCCCAAGCAAACAGGGTAAGGATATCTTCTCTTTCGCCATTAGCCTGATAGTGGAAAATCATATATGAGCGAGCACCTCCATAATCATACTGCCTCACTTTGGTATCGTCATGTAATGAAAACTGTCAATTCATCCTAAGCGCAATAGCAAATCTGCAAGAGCTTGGAACCCAGACGCCTGCGGCAGCGTATGTAGAATGGCACGGTTGCCCGGATACATTGCCTATCTAATAAAAACATGAACTATGGGCGTACGTTGGATTTCTTATAGGTACTCTATGAATGATGCCCAAAAGACTGTCGTGAACAAGATAAAAGGGTTGCTTTTAAGTTTTACTTGTGGTATACTTACAGAAATATAAAAAGAACCGTCTATTATAAGAAGGGCTTTTGACATTGCGCTGAAAGGCGTATATGAGAAGCTCTTCTTTTTTTATATTTTTAAGAATCAAATCCAAAAAGAACCGTCTGTAAAGAAAGGCTTTTGTTTTTTGCCGTTGGGCATGATCCAAAAGTCTTTCTTTTTTTACACTTTTACGCTATATCAACGCAACGCGCGGTATAGAACATAATCCAATATAAAAGGAGGATCACAATGGCAATCATTAAAGTTGAGAAACGGAATGAGGCGTTAAAGCCCAGACAGCTGCGCCAAAAAAATCTCGTTCCCTGCTGTGTCTACGGAGGAACTCTGACGCAATCGGTTTCCATCCAGATGGACCGTCAAGACGCCAATCTGCTGTTCCGTACAAAGCGTCAGGGAAGCAAGGTGACACTTGACTTCAACGGGCTGTTAATTCAGACCCAAATCAAAGAGAAAAAGAGGAATATGCTGAACAATGAAGTGGAGCATTTCAGCTTCCAGGCCCTTACAGATGGACAAAAAGTCAATAGCGTTGCACATATTTTCTTGCGAAATGCAGATGTTGTTCCCGGTAATCTGGAGCAGCTCCTCTTTGAAGTTCCCTTCTCGTCCTTGTCGGAAAATATGATCGATACTGTGACCATTGATCTGGAAGGAATGCCTGCCGGGACAAATTTGACCCTCCAAGACATTCCTGAATTCCAACACGAAGGGATTACTCTACAAATTCCAAAGAATACCATGGTCCTGCGCATTCGCGAAAAGAAGCGGCTGCTCGCACCATACGCCGGATAATCCAGAAGATTACCGTTCCATAGTCGGAAGAGCCTCCATCGCTTGTCAGCACGACGGCATAGAGGCTCTTTCCGTGTTCGAAAGGAGGAGCATATGCAGCTGATCGGCAAAGCAATCCAGCATAACGTATTGGGACGTGGAATTGTGACGGGATGGAACGAAACCAAAATTACTATCTGCTTCCCGGAAGGGGAAAAGCACTTTATTTATCCGGACGCGTTTACAAACTTTCTCACCTTAAAGGACAAGACTGCCCAAAAGCAAATCAATAAATTGCTCGATGAACACAGAGCACTTAAAGAGGCAAAATTTCAAGCGCTAAAAAAGATGCAGGAGCGGAAAGCGCTCTTAAATAATTTCAAAATCTCAACACAGGGGCAGGCGGTTTTTGACATCAAGCCCGATCAAGCGGAAGAAGTCTTCTCCACCTGGTCTGTATCAACCGGCAGCTATCTAAGCGGCTCCTCCCAAGGAGAAGTGCGTATTCCAGAACGCATGAAGCCTCACTCTATGTGTCTGCTGACCACACGCCCTGCCGGACAGCCAGAAATGGAACGGCACATTATTGGGGCGTTCATGGTTGAAGAAGATTTTCTGGGCGACTATTGCCATAACGGAATCATAAGAGCACATCCAGAGCACCGTTTACAGCTTCCTCCTGAACACCAAAATCTCTTTTGGCCCTATGTAGCTCCGACTTCAGAAAGACGCATCTGGGGCAGAGTTGCATTGAAATATATGTCCAACAAACTGGGCGAAGAGATTCTGTTTGATATAAAAGAATTACCGCTGTGTGACGAACTCAAAGAGTGTGCAGATCTGTTTTATCGGTATTATTGCAAGCTCAACCGTATACCTCAACGATACGAGGGAGAAGATCCGGTTACATATCATTACTGACTTTCTATCGAGCTCATTTCCAAATGTGTATTTTTTTATTTTTCTTGGCAAGCTGGTGGAGGCTGCACCGACTTCCTTAAGGGGACCCAAGACGAATCAGGCATGGCAACTTACTTCAGTATGGGCCTCAAAAAGGTAGAAACAAAAATGCCGTTGCAGGATTTTATAATATCCTCAACGGCATTTTTATGGAACAAATGGTACAGTGAAACAGGCTCGAGATTCCAATCAGGCACATAAACTTCACCAGTTTATTTTTAATCAACCATGTATTCTTTGATTTGCCCTACTTTTACACAGTAATGGCTGTGGGCCAATCCAAAATATAAACATAGTTCTTCGGATAAATCCTGAAATACCAAAAATATTTCAATCAATGTACAGGCCAAAAGAAATTGCAATGCAGCCTGTTCCCAAGGCATATTATTGCTTTGAAAATACAGCGCGCCTGCTTCTGGGCAACTACCACACACAGTTGTTTTCTCTTGCATAGAAAACAACACTTTCTGCGAGAGCATTTCTTCATTCGGTGCATCCGGAATACTGCCAATTGATATTTGCCATTGCTTCGATGGATTTATTTGAATGTAAAGGATACTATTTTCCTCGTTCCCAACTTCAACAATATTACGAACTGCTCTAGATATCCGTTTACGAATCTTGAACATATCTAAGAATTCGAACCGAAGCAAGGTTCCTTCATCAATTACTGAATTGGTGATACTGCTAAAGTAGAACTTCCTAACATCCGAAACTGGAATTTTTTTCATATTACTCAGCAGTTCTTTAATCAAATGTGTACGCATCCTAATTGTCCTCGTTTTAATATGTTCTGCACAAAAGAATTTGTGTCTTCCAAATGCTCATCCCTTAGTTCAGCATGACTATATCTCCATTATCTGTGCTAATTTAATGGTTTAATTTGTTTAGTGTAGAGTAAATCAAAGACATGAGTTCCATCTCACTGCGAAATGCCTCTGGCCGCATTTCTTTTTCTATCCAGGCAACCACACCCTGCATAGATGTGTATTTTCTGGAATAAACTCTGATATAAACGCTGGCCATCTTCCCTCTAGTAATCCTAAGGTTTGATCTAGGGGGATCCGAAGAATAATTCTTTTTTTCTAAAGAGATACAGGAAGACTTCCCCCGCAACTGAGTATCGCGCATAGGTTTTCCTGCCAAATCCAAGCGTTCGTCAATAATGAATAGCATTTGGTCAAGGCTTCTAAAGCTACGCGGCTCATCCATGTAACAGCTATATACTCTTCCAAATACCAAACCGAACTCAAAGCCATCCACACATACCATCATAGTGGCTGTGGAATCCGGTTGTATACTGCCTTCTCTCGGAAGATCATCCTCCAGAATGCACATGTCCTTTAGCACATTTTCTGGCACGATAATCATATTTTCTGACTTAATCATGATATTCCCTCAACCGGTAAATTAAATATTGTTTCATATCGTGGACTCTAGTTGTACGAATGGGAGGCTGATTTTGGGTCAAATATACAAAGCAATCACTCCAACTTTCGCTTGAAAAAGCCTGAGCTGGAATCTGCTCTATTACTCGAAGCAATCTCCATCGAGGCGTATGTCGGAGGTCTGAGAGATATATACAATTTGTCTTATAAGTAAGGTAATCTAGTAAAGATAAGTCTATAACTCTATCGACGGTCATTATACTCCTCCCGAAAAATTCAATTGCTTCCCTCACTCGTTCCTTCTTTCACAGCACAAATAGCAAATCCTACTTGCCTTGTATTATCAATTTTATAATTCGGCCCATTAAGGGTTCTCGCAGAAATTTTTTACAAAATAACTGGAACCGCTTTCCAGCGTCCATTTGTACGCACCGAAAATGCTTTTTTGTCCCAACACTAATGTATGGGACAAAAAATGACTCCCATCTTATGCTGTGACGGTAAAAAAACGATAACAACAGGAGGGCTCTTCTTTGATACTTCGAATATCTTTTATGGGAATCTCTCTCAAACACCCAGACTCCAAATTAAGAGTCCATACACTTGTTTGTTTTGGATGGAATGCCAGAGCGTAATTTCTATCGTCATCTAAAAAGCGTTCTTTCCATGCGTAGACTACCATAAATTCTGTTGGTTCAAATTGACTCCCTGCTGCTTTTTGAAATTCGATCCATAACTCTTTTTCGGTAATAGTCTGTTCAGCCCCCATAAGCAATCCCCGCCCTTATTTTTCATTTTCTGTTTTCCATTCTCGCTGGGTTTCTCCTTCTCCAAGCCCTTCGGTTCACCGAAGGGCTTGGAGAAGGAGAGGCCTAATAGCCTCTCCTTCCCCCAAAACAGGGAATAAAGCTAATCTATTCTAATTGGCATAATCCTATCTTTAAGATTTTTTCCGATCTTGAAGCGCACGCGTCGTCCAGCTGGAATTATGTCTACCCGTACTGTGCTCCTCCGTACCATAGAGGGCGAGGCTCCACTGGCGGGTTGTTCCGTTATAATCATCATAATGGAAGGTCAGAGAACCGGATAGATTGTTTGGCAGCTCACTTCCCAGCAATGTGTTCAGCGATTCAGGAAGGGTAATATAGTAACCAGGTTCAGGAATACCGTTTTCCCGGGAGATGGGTTCACCGTCGCCAGCAACTACGCCTACATAACCCCGGCCGCCGGAATAGACGATAATATCCGCGGGAGTGATGGTCAGAGGTTCCATGGGCTTCGGTTCGACTTTGCCGTGAGCTGCTTTCAAATATAGGTGGGTCACTGATCCTGCGGTACTGATTGTGCCGGCAAGCGGCTCGCCACCACTCCAGTCCTCCGTGTCGGGACAAGTCCAGCGACTGTCCGGGCCATCGGCATACCAGCCGTCAATGGCGTGATTACAGGCAATCAGGGTGAGGTCGCTCATACCACCGGGCAGCACCGCGCCGCTAACACCAGTGCTTCCTTTACGGAGCATCAGATCATCTCCAGCAACGCTTGCGGTATTATTGTGGATCACAGCCTTACTCATATCGCTGGAGCCACCACTGAGCACTACACCGCCGCCGCTGGCCGCCATGTTTCCGGTTACTGTGACCGCACCGAAGTGGATGCCGGTCTGGTGTATGGCCCAGAGGCCACCGCCCTCGCTGTCTGCAGTGTTGTTGTGCAATACTGTGCCTTCACCCAGGATTGTATTGCCTCCACCCAGAAACACACCTCCACCATATTTGGCGGAGCATCCGCTGATCTCCACACCTGAGATGCGGATGTCTGCCTGATTATTGTTGACATACAGATACAAGCCGCCGCCCCATAGGCCAGGGGCAGAACAACCAGATATCTTTCCCCCGGTAATCTCTATGTCGACCGGTTTGGCTGTGTATGCGAAGACAGCGCCGCCGCCATAACTGGAGCCGACATGTCTGCAGTTCTTAATTTCGCCGCCTGACATTCTAAAATATGGTTTTTCCGATGAATCTCTGTTGGCAAGGATCCCCACAGCACCGCCCATATACCCAGAACAGCTTTGGATTGTGCCTCCTAACAAATTGAACCTTGCGTTGTCGGTAATCAGTACACCACCCGTCACAGTTGCCCAGTTCTCACAGTCGGTGATGCAGCCGCCGTACATATTAAATGTTGACCAACCCTGCAGAAAGACACCGGCAGGCTGTCCACCTGCCCGGGAAGGTCCTATGGTCACACCGTCGTACATCTCTAATATAGAAGATTCACGCATATCAAAAATGCAGTTGGTGTCCTCTCTGGAATAAATGGTAAGTGTTTTATTATATCCTTCTTTACCCAGATGCAGCAGCGATGGACTTTCCATAATAATAGAGCCACGTTCAAGGCAAATAGAATGATTTTCCCCCAGCAGAGTTGCCTCTTTGGAGAGCCGCAGCGCAGTGTTGCTGCTGTTGTTAATTGTAATATCTCGCAGTAGCTTGATGGAACCGCCATCCACCACGGCGAACGCTTCTGTCAGGCTGCCTGCAATCCACTGGCCGTCATATGTTTCATAGAGAACTTCGGCATTTGAATCCAGTTCCGCTTCAACTCCCGAGACTGAATATTCCGTGGATTCTTCGGTCACCTCTGTTTCTGCTGTCGGCACCGTATCTGATACGGTAGCAGGCTGTTCCACTTCGTCCAAAGGCTGGCTGAACACTTCGTCTCCCGATGCCGTGGCCAGGTCCACATCGGCCGCTTCATCGGATATGGTTTCTGCGGTTTCTGTGTAAAGCATGTCGGAATCCATCGCCGTATCCAGGGCTTGTGCTGATACGGGGCTCCAAAATGAACACAATAAAAGAACGGTAAGCAGCAGCGCTACCCATCTTCGGCGCTTTTTTGTATAGGATATCATGTGTTAGTCATTCCTCTCCTTTTTATAGATTTGTTGCTTTTTAAAATCTTGCAACAAGGATACGAGTCAATGCTCGTTTTGCCATTTTAGCATGCCATGCGTTCTTCTTATGGCATAAATGCGTTCCTTATGCGTTCCTGTATTCTATTTTTATTCCATCAACAAGAAAAAATGGCACGCAGAAGCGTGCGGTATATCTGTCTCCCAGGCAAAAAAGAAGCAGAGAAGGCCAAAGTCCTTCTCTGCTTCTTGCTTTTGAATCTGCTGTCTATATCAACAACGCTAAACTTTGATATAGTTTTTTCTCTCCGTTCTTCCGTCGGAATGCGGGACAGATTATTGCCTTTTGTCAGGATTTTCGACAAATACTAGTTATTCCGTACCATACCATCACAGATAATCTGCCAACCGCGCGGTATATATCTGAATTTACCGCAGGGCCAATCACCGGTGCACAAAGGCCAAAATCGCATTGCTGCCAGATCCATATGAGCAGTTGTAATCAAGGAACATACCTTCCCTACAGCTCCAATGAGGGAAACTATGAAGAAGATGAAAGACCATGCAGCGGCAGCTATCGTTATACTACCGCGGATATAAAAAGTACTGGATTAGATATCCAGTTTCCAGAGATATTTCTTTGATTCCCTTTCTTCGGCTTCAAACTCAACACCTACTTTCTGACATAATAAAGCTTTGTTTTGATGTATAGCATCTTGCAAAACACGTCAGCATCTGTTATCATTGTGGTTACCTTTTACTAACCGTTTAAAAAATTAGTTTTCTCTTTAGATTTTGTACTGTGCCAATTATCATTGACAGCGAATGCCACATATGCCATATTGATTTGCCCATTTCAGGTGAGGAGCCATGACAAAAAATATGACACCCGGCAACGAGATCATCTGATTCCTTTTCTGGAGCAGCATATCGACCAACCGCTATCTGTCCGGGAAATTGCCCAGGCACTGTGCGCACAGCAGATCAGCCTGAGCGCTGTCTACCGAAATCTTTCCCATTTGGAGGCAGCAAGACTTCTCCCCCCACTCTGACAGGCCGGCAGCTGGGAGGCATATTACCAGTATGTGGGGACACCGGGCTGCCCGGCCCACCTCCATATGTCCTGTACCCGATGTGGAAAGAGCTTTCACATGAATACAACGCATGCCAAACACTTGATCTGCATCATGTTAGAACAGGATGGGTTCGACCCGGATATTCTTAGATACTGTCTTATATGACATCTGCCAAGACTGTCATCATTTATAGTGTCATTCCCCATCTACAAAGGAGTGAGAAGAATATGAGCAAAAGAACGCGCTTGAGCGCCGCCTGTGGAGCGGTGCTGTTGATCTTTGCCCTGATTTTCTCTGTGCTCTTTGTGGCTGTTGAGGCTAATCATGACTGCAGCGGTGAACATTGTACTATCTGTCATCAGGTTCAAATCTGTCAAACACTTCTGGAGCAGCTCTCCACGGTCCGCGCTACACTTGCCGGGACGACGGTACTCTGCTTCTTTGCCGTGCTTCTCGTCCTGCGAACTCAGAGGGCGATCATCGCATCTTCGCCAGTTTTACTGCGGGTAAAGCTACTGAATTAAACAGAAACCAGAGACAAGGGGTCGAGTCTGCTCAAGCAGAGCAGACTCTTTCGGCGCACGCCCAGAACCCCTTGTATTTTTGCACCCATTTTTAGTTTCTGTGCCAATTCGGAGGTTTTATCTATATGAAAAAAGTAATTTGTATCGCACTTTCTCTCATGCTGACAGCCGGGATGCTCACAAGTTGCCAAACGCCTTCCGCCTCGAAAAACCGTGGCGAAAAGTTGCGGATCGTTACCACCATTTTCCCTGAGTATGACTGGGTACGGGAGATTGTAGGTGATCAGGCCGACCGTATCGAACTTACCATGCTCCTGGATGACGGAGTGGATCTCCACAGTTTCCAACCTACTGCCAATGATATGGTGACG
Organism: Clostridium sp. J1101437_171009_A5; assembly: GCF_015547905.1. NCBI lineage: Bacteria > Bacillati > Bacillota > Clostridia > Eubacteriales > Clostridiaceae > Clostridium > Clostridium sp. J1101437_171009_A5. The sequence continues at coordinate 18,289 of NZ_JADMVY010000004.1, read as the reverse complement.
ATTTCCAACTGTGACCTGTTCCTTTACACCGGGGGAGAATCGGACTCTTGGGTAGAGGATGCCTTATCTAACCCTGCCAATTCCCGGCGGGTAGCACTGTGCCTGATGGATGTGCTGGGAGATGCTGTGAAAGCAGAGGAAATGGTGGATGGGATGCAGGAAACCGATCATCATCACGACCACGAGGATGAGGATGAGCACGACCACGAGGATCATCCTCATGATGATGAGCACATCTGGCTCTCATTGAAGCATGCTGCCGTTCTCTGCGGTGCCATCGCCGATACATTAGGAACCATTGACCCTGACCATCAAAATGCTTATGCTGAAAACGCTTCCGCCTACATCCAAAAGCTGACCGATCTGGACGCGCAGTACCAAACTGCCGTGGAAGTATCTCCCAACCGCACCTTGCTTTTTGCCGACCGGTTCCCGTTCCGGTACCTGGTAGATGACTACGGGCTTACTTACTATGCGGCCTTTTCCGGCTGCTCGGCAGAAACAGAGGCCAGTTTTGAGACGGTAGCCTTCCTGGCCGGCAAGGTAGATGAGTTGGCTCTCCCCTGTGTGCTGACCATTGAAGGGACTACCCACAGCATTGCTGAGACGGTAATTGGCAATACCAACGCGAAGAATCAGGATATCCTCATGCTGGACTCCATGCAGGCAGTAACTGCTGCCGATGTAGCAGCGGGAGCCACATACCTCTCCATTATGGAACAAAACCTGGAAGCACTGAAGACCGCACTGCGCTGAGAGGAGCACCATGACATGATCCAGATGAGCTGCAAGGGCCTGACCTTAGGTTATGATTCCGCCTTGGTGCAGAACCTGAGTTTTACCGTGGCCGAAGGAGACTGCCTATACATCTTAGGGGAAAACGGCGCTGGAAAATCCACCCTAATGAAGACCATCCTGGGGCTGTTGACACCTTTGGAGGGCTCAGTGGACCTGGGCGGCGGAGTGCACGCCAACGAGATCGGGTATCTGCCTCAGCAGTCGCAGGCCCAGCGGGATTTTCCCGCCACAGTCTGGGAGGTTGCCCTATCCGGCTGTCAAAGCCGGTGCGGGCTGCGCCCCTTTTATACGCAGGAAGAAAAGGAACTGGCGCGGCAGTCCCTCCGGCGTATGGATATGGAACGATTCTCCAAGCGTTGCTATCGAGAGCTATCGGGAGGTCAGCAGCAACGGGTGCTGCTGGCTCGCGCTCTATGTGCCGCCCGGAAGATGTTGCTTCTGGACGAGCCGGTGGCTGGTCTAGATCCGGCAGCAAGCCGGGAATTCTATCAGATCATCGCCCAGCTGAATGAAAAAGACGGCGTGACTATCCTGATGATTTCCCACGATATGGAGGCTGCACTCCGCTATGCCAGCCATATTCTCTATCTGGGGGAGAAGGTGTTTTTTGGGACCCGGGATGCCTTTGCTCAATCCAATTCTGGACGCCGGTATCTGGAGCAGGGAGAAGGTGGAAGAGCATGGCACTGCTGATTGAGAAGTTAGCTCAATACTGGTCCTATCCATTTGTTCGATACGCCCTTGTGGTGGGAGTGCTGGTAGCCCTGTGCTCCTCCCTGCTTGGAGTCACACTGGTACTCAAGCGGTTCTCCTTTATCGGGGATGGACTATCCCATGTAGCTTTCGGGGCTATGTCGGTGGCATCCGTCCTAAACTTGACCAACGATATGCCCCTGGTTATGGGAATTACGGTGCTGTGTGCCATCCTGCTGCTGGGTACAGGCCGGAATGCCAGAATCAATGGCGATGCCGCCATGGCCATGTTCTCCGTGGGAGCGCTGGCTGTGGGCTATCTGATAATGAATGTATTTTCCACCTCTGCCAACCTGACAGGAGATGTCTGTACCACTCTTTTCGGTTCCACCTCCATCCTCACTCTCACCAAAACCAAGGTCTGGATGTGCGTAGCACTTTCAGTAGTGGTGGTGCTCTTGTACATCTTTTTTTACCATAAAATTTTTGCCGTCACCTTTGATGAGAGCTTTGCCTCGGCCACCGGAATCAGGGCAAAGGAGTACAACTTGATCCTGGCTGTGGTAACAGCAGTGGTTATCGTGATGGCCATGAATCTGGTGGGCTCTTTGCTGATCTCCGCTCTGGTGATTTTTCCGGCTATGGCTGCCATGCGACTGTTTAAAAGCTTCCGGACAGTTACCATTTTTGCAGCTGTTTTTTCTGTATTCTGTGCCACCGCCGGGATTCTCACATCCATTCTGGCCGGCACTCCGGTGGGTGCCACCATTGTTACCGCAGATATCCTGCTCTTTGCACTTTGCACCCTTGTGGGATGGCTTAGAAGGAGATGACCTATGAAATGCCCAATGATTCTGCTCCTGGTCGGAATCTTGTTCCTGACCTGCTCTGCATGCGGTGGAAATGAAAAAAACGCACAGTCTAAAGAACCGTCCCCCTCATCTATTTCGCAGCAGTCAGAACCACTTCCGATGGATCAACCGTCCAGCGAGCCTGAAGCCACTATTTCCCCCAGGGTGAGTTCGTCTCTCTCTCCATCTCAAGGGGACAACTCAACCAGAGATATTCAAGCCCTGCAAGGAACTGCTTCTGCTTCCAATGGAGATAAAAAGAAGCATTCGGTTGAAAAAACACAACCGGATTCTGGAAAGGAGGCTCCTGCAGCTGTGGATTTGGATCTGACTACCCTCAGTAGCACCATGGTATACGGAGAGGTATTCAACATGATGTCGACACCGGACGATTATATCGGAAAAATCATAAGGCTGAATGGACTCTTCACGGTATATCAAGAGCCCGAGACAGGGCAGGTCTATTGCGGCGTGATCGTACAGGATGCCGCGGCCTGCTGTGCGCAGGGATTTGATGTGGTGATGCCAGACCATTTCCGCTACCCCGATGATTATCCTCCGACGCAGTCAGAAGTAACTATAGTTGCTACAATCCAGGCCGATCGTACTCTGGAGTATCTTGGAATTTTAACTCTCCGTCTGGAGGATGTCACCTTCGAGCATATCGGTACCGCTCCGTAATTAAGTCTCTCCTTTCTTCCTATTATTGTACTTTCCGTTCCAAACCGTTCACCTCTAATTGCAAAAAGAAAAGCAGACCTCCCCACAAGGGGAGAATCTGCTCATTTTATAGTCTACGTGTAAATTTACGCCCATCAACCAAATGAGCCAAACGATTCGACTACTGCTTGTCTGAGGATGCATGCTGGATCAACACGTCAATAACATCATAGATTCTCGCCTTATCCTCCAAGGAAAGACTTTGCATCTGGTCTAAAATGACAGAATTTTTGACTTGATATCCATGATCCAATAAATCGTATAACAGCATGTCCGCAGAAACACCCAGCACATTTGCAATTTCAATGAAGGTCTCCAGTGAGGGCACTTTTTCTCCTCGTTCCAAAGACCCAATATAATTTGTGCTCAATCCGGTTTTCTCAGCCAGATCTTCTTGGCGCATTTTCTTACTTCGCCGGAAATTACGAATATTTTTTCCTATAGACTCAAGTTCCATTGTGATACCTCCTCCTTGTATTAGAGTATCACTAATAGTATAAGTTGAGCCAAGCGGACATCAAACAATCAATCAGAGTTGAAGCAATGCTCATTGTTGGGATATCAGTGCAAATTTAAGCTACTTATCAAGTGATGGCAGTAGCAGCTGCTGATACCATTGTATTTGACAAGACCGGCACCCTGACCCATGCTTGCCCCCAGGTGGCACAGGTGATCCCCTTCGGTGGTAAGGATGAACGGGAGATGCTGCGGCTGGCCGCCTGTCTGGAGGAACATTTCCCCCACTCCATGGCCAATGCCGTGGTGGAGGAAGCCAAACGCCGGGGCCTGACCCATGAGGAATATCACTCCAAAGTAGAGTATTTGGTGGCACACGGCATTGCCAGCACAGTCAACGGTGAGCGGGTTCTCATCGGTAGTGCCCATTTCGTGTTTGAGGACGAGCATTGCCGGATTCCGGAGGGAGAACAGGAATGCTTTGAAGCGCTGTCACCGGAGTATTCCCACCTGTATCTGGCTATGGGCGAACAGCTGGCGGCAGTGATTTGCATCTCTGACCCGCTGCGGGCGGAGGCAAAAGAAGTCCTCGCCACACTCCGTGAGCTGGGAATTTCCAATACGGTTATGCTCACCGGTGACAGCCATCGCACCGCTGCAGCCATTGCCGCTCAGGTTGGTGTGGATGACTTCCGATCCGAGGTACTTCCTGCAGACAAGGCGGACTATGTAGCTCGACTCCGTCAGGAGGGCCATACCGTCCTGATGGTAGGCGACGGTATCAACGACTCGCCGGCTTTGTCCGAGGCAGATGCGGGCATTGCTATCAGCGATGGCGCCGCCATCGCCCGAGAGATTGCAGACATTACCATTGCCGCTGACAGCCTTTGGGAGCTGGTGGAGCTACGTCAGATCGCTATGGCACTCATGGCCCGCATCCACTCCAATTACCGCTTTGTCATCGGCTTTAATGGTACTCTGATCGCTCTGGGCATGGCCGGAATCATTCCTCCCGCCACCTCGGCTATGTTGCATAACATCTCCACTCTGGGCGTCAGCTTGCGGAGCATGAGTGCATTACCGCTCGCCAAAAAGAAACCGCTATAATAATCAAGGAGAGGCAGTCAATAAGATTGTCTCTCCTTTCATTTTATAATTTTGGCTTGTGTTCGCTGAAAGCTTTTGATCCTGTATTTTGTAAACGCCGAAGTGCGAGCATATTGCACGACTAAGCTGGTACAATGGCAGTGCTTATACCAGAACCCAAGACACCCGAGGATGGACATGGGCCCACTCCGTGAATCAACAGTACATTGAGTGCAACATTAACCCCGTTTCCTATCACATTGGCAATCAGAACACTACGCGTATCGCCTACCCCAATCAGAACGCCATGCAGGACAATTGCAGGGCCGGAAAAGCCAAGATTACCAATAACTGAAGCGCCACGGCCAGCGCTCCAGCATGCCGTAAAAGCGGAACAGTGCAGATCCATGTAAGAAAAAGAAATGCAGACTCACAGAATCAGGGAAGCCCTTGCACAAGCGGTCAGCGGACAGTCCGGGTTCTGTCCTCGCAGACGAGCCGCATAGGCGCTCAATGCAACAGAATAAGATTGGGTCAGATAGAGGATCACCATACGGGGCTGCGAAAAAATACCGACCGCCGCCACTGCTGTGGTCCCCAAAGCGGAGACCATCAACAGATCAGCAGCGGTCAGCAGCATGAGCAGCAGCCCTTCAGCCGCTGCCGGCCAGGCCAATTTCCAGAAAGCTTTATGTGTGCCCATAGGCAATTAACGCTTCTCCCATATGAACACCCAATGCAACCGTATGGTAGAGAACAACGCCGTCAAATTTTGCACGCACCTCCTGCAGCAGTTCCCCTGTCAAGGATTCCAGACGTCCAAGAACCTCTCCCATACAAATATCCTGGTTTTTCGCCACCAGAGGGTACCAAAAGCCGTCAGCGTCAGATTCCACATAGTTGGCCTCCACAATTTCCTGCTGAACCCGGTTTTTCTCGCCTCCAGGCAGAATACCCAAGTGTCCCATCAATGCATAGACATCCGCCTTGCATGCGTCCACCTCCGGCTGAGACCATCGCCCCTGGCCTCCCCGTTCAATGAGCAATGCAGGAACGCCTCTCTGTACCGCCCAGCTATACAAACCGTTTCTGGCAGTGGAACGCACTCGATAGTCTACAGAAAGCACCTTTGCCGCCTCCAGTGCTGCCGCATTGACATCTTTTTCACCGGCTGTCGGGAAAAAGACCAGCGGATGGAGGGACTCATTGCAGTCTCCACTGTGCAGATCTGCCAGAAAGTCGGCTGAGGAATAGAGAGCATCCTCCAATGCGAAGGCCAACCGTCGGCCAAGACTTCCGTTTCTGTCGCCCGGAAACGCCCCATTAAGGTTCACGCCGTCCTCAGGGATCACGCGCTTCGCCCCGGCATAAAACCCATAAGGATTTGCCAGAGGCAGCAAAATGACATTTCCCGTCATGGCATCTGGGATCAGCTCCTGGGCCAAGATTCGAAGTGCCTGTACACCCACATACTCACAGCCATGCACGCCGGCGGTCACCACCAATGTCCGACCGGGATTTTTGCCACACAAGCAGACACACTCCAGCGGCTTAGCATCTGGAACCGGAAGCTGCACCCGCTTCTGTTCGCCGGGCAAAATGGTCTCACCACAAAAAATCATACGGCTACCTCCTCGTCGGCATCAAAGACCACGATGGACTCCAGCAAACGGCGGGCATACTCGTCCCTGGTCTGACTGATCCGGCTGACCGGCATATATTCTGTCACATGCCCCTGATATAAGAACAGCACATCATCGCACAGATAGGTGATCGAGGTCAGGTCATGGGTAATGAAGATATAAGTAAGCCCCAGTTTCTCCTTCAGTTCCCGCAGCAGATCCATTACCTGAACCTGTGTATGGGCATCCAGGGAGGAAATGGCTTCATCAAAGAGAATGATCTCCGGGTTACAGGCCACAGCTCGAGCGATACACACCCGCTGGAGCTGTCCACCGGATAGCTCATGAGGGAAACGCTTTGCAAACTCGGAGGGTAACCCCACCAGTTCCAGCAAAGAGGCCGTTTCCTTGTCACGATCCAGTCTGCTTCCCTCCCGGCGTTCCCGTACCGTAAGTCCTTCGCCGATGATATCCTTCACCCGGAAACGGGGATTGGCAGAGGTGGTATAATCCTGAAATACGACACTGAGCTTGTTTTGCAGATTGCGCCGTCCAGCGCGGGATGCATAAACGGATACGCCGTCCAGCTGAACTTCTCCACTGTCAGGCTTGAGCAAACCACACAACACTCGTCCCATGGTGGATTTTCCGCTGCCCGATTCTCCCAGAATCCCCAGGCATGTACCTTTTTCTACCCGCAGAGAAACATCAAATAAAACCTGCTGGCGGGTATGCCCAAAAATCTTATCCTGACGCTCACTGCGGAAACTGACGCAGATTTTCTTCAGTTCAAGCATAATTTCGCTCCTTCCCCTGCAGCACCTGGCAGTATCGGCGCATCACATCGGCTCGTTTTTCTACCAGCAGCTTTGTGTACGGATCTGAGGCGTGGTGAAGGATATGCTCAAAATCTCCCCGATCTACCACCTGGCCCTGATTCAGCACCACAATGCGGTCTGCTACTCGGGAAATGGCATTGAGATCGTGAGAAATAAAAATCATGGCTGTTTGCGCTTCTTGTTTGATGCGGATCAGCTCATCCAAAATTTCAAACTGTGTAATCGCATCAATCGCCGTGGTGGGTTCATCTGCCACCAGTAGAGCAGGTTCCATGGAGGTGGCAATGCCGATCATGATGCGCTGAAGCATACCGCCGGAAAGTTGGTGGGGGTATTTTTCCAAGACCTCCTCTGGATTCCGGATCCGCATTTTTTCCAGCAGTTCCAGTGAGCGGCTGCGAATCTCATCCGCACTCCAGTTGTTGTGAGCCAGGAAGGTTTCAGAAATCTGCTGTCCAATGCGGTAGAGAGGGTCAAAACAGGTCATAGGGTTTTGCAGCACAATACCCACCTTGCCGCCCCGCAGACGGCGCAGTTCCTCTGCGCTTTTCCCCAACAGTTCCTCACCTTGAAGGCGGGCACTGCCGGAAACCAGGAAGCTTTTATTCAGCAAACCCATAGCAGCTTTAATGGACATGGATTTTCCGCTGCCCGATTCGCCCAAAACGCCTAAGCACTCGCCCGCACGAACAGAGAAGGAAACACCCTTGACCAGTTCAATGTTTCGGCGGTGTTGACGAAGGGTCACATGTAAATCGGTAAGTTCCAAAACCGGGATCATTTTTCCACCTCCTTGGGATCCAACACATCCCGCAGCGCATCACCCATCAGGTTAAAGCAGCACACCAACACCACGATGGCCACACCGGGTGCGATCATCTGTACCGGATTGCTGGTCAGCACTTCCTTGGCCTCGTTCAACATGGCACCCCACTCCGGCGTAGGTGCCTGTACACCCAAGCCCAGAAAAGACAGTGTGGAAATATTGATGATTGCCCAGCCCACGTCCAGGGATGCCAGAACTGCCAGATCCGAGGTAATGGAGGGAAGCAGATGCCGGAAGAGGATAAATCGCTCCGGCATGCCCACACAGCGGGAAAACTGTACAAAGTTCCGGTCCCGGTACTGCATGACGCCGGTACGGATCATACGGGCATACCAAGCCCACTTGATGAACACATTGGCGATGATCACGTTCTGTACGCTGATACCCAGCAGTCCGACCACAGCAAATACCATGATCTGGCTGGGGAAAGAAAGCATCACATCCACCACACGCATGATAACTTCTTCTACTACGCCCCGGAAATATCCAGCCATGATGCCGAGTAATGCACCCAAGCCAATGGTGCCCAGCATGGTCAGAAGCGCCAGTCCTAGTGTAGGACGGATGCCGTAAATGAGCCGCGACAAAACACACCGTCCCAAGTGATCCGTTCCAAGGGGATATTCCAAACTGTATTTCGCAAATTTGTTTAGAATATCCGTTTCATATGGATCGTGAGGGGCCAGAACCGGCGCCAGAATTCCAATTGCGGCAATAATCAGCACAAAGAGCACAGTCATTACTGCTGTGCGATTATGAAAAAAGCGTTCTCTCACTGCTCAGCTCTCCTTTCTCAGTCTGGGATCCGATACGGTCTGGAGCACATCAAAGACCAGATTGAACACCACGAACAACACGCCGATCAGCAGCACATAGGTCTGAATGACGGGCAGATCCCGATTAAAGATAGAACTGATGCACAAAGTTCCAAGCCCCGGCCAGGAGAACACATTTTCCACTACGATGGTGCCCGCAATCATTTGTGGAATGCTCATACCCATAGCCACAATGCAAGTGTGCATGGAGTTTTTCAGGATATGTTTGACCATAATAGACTTCTGAGGCAGACCGCGCACATTGGCATAGAGCACATAGTCCTGATTCATATTTTCCAGCATATTATTTCGGATCAGCCGGATATAGGTAGAAATATAACTCAGCGCCACCGTAAAAGCCGGCAGGATGAGATGCTGCCAAGTGCCACTTCCATTGGTGGGCAGAAGGTCAAGCTTTACGCTGATACCCCACATTAACAGCAGTCCCACCCAGTAGGCGGGCATAGCAGTGGAAATAAAGATAATGGCCCGCATGATCTTATCAAACCATCCGTCCTTGTAAACCGCACACAAAAAGCCAATGGGTACGCTCAGTATAAGCACAATCACAAAGGATACCGCAGCCAACTGCAATGTTGCAGGCAGGCAGCGCACCAGTTCCCCCGCTACAGTACGGGCAGGATTGACATAGCTGATGCCAAAGTCACCATGCAGACACCCCAGCACCCAGTCAAAATACCGGACAATGAACGGCTTGTTCAGACCCAGCATTTCCTCCATTTCGGCGATTGCTTCTTCCGTGATTACCGGCATCTGTTGGACTCGCAGTGCTACCTCGGCCGGATTTGATGGAATAAGATTGATAAATACGAAGCAAACAAAGGAAATTGCCAGCAACAGCGGAATCGCCAGCAACAGCCGGCGGATGACATAGCGTTTCATAAATTTCCCTTTCTTTTATGGTGATCCAGTTCCAGCAGAAGGGCCGCTCCCGAAGAAGCGGCCCTTCTGTGACACAGGTGATTACTCAAAATACATGTCCGCAAAGGGGACATCATACTGATCGCTGCCAAAATGGACGCCCTGTAGTTCAGAGGTATAAAGGGCCTTGTTGCACTCATAGGTCAGGGGGATGTAGACGGCATCCTCGTGGAGGCGAGTCAGCACAAAGGTATACAGTTCCTGACGCTCGGTTTCATCTGTGGAGGTAAGAATATCGGTGATGGCCTGGTCAATTTCTGCCTTATCCTCCAGACCCAGCTGCGCAGCATAGTCGCCGTAAACCGGGGCGCGCATTGCAGCCAGAGAAGACTGAGGATCATAGGGCATCCCCCAGCAGATATTGAAGACCATGTCAAAGTTGCCCGCCTTCATATTGTCTCGATAAGATTGCTCTTCCTCGCCGTGAATATTCAGAGAAATACCCAGCTTCTGATACTCACTCTGAAGATACTCAGAGATGGTCTTTTCCGTCACGCTGTCACTGTTGTACAGCAGATCCAGCTCCAGCTTTTTACCATCCTTCTCACGGATTCCGTCGCTGCCCATCACCCAACCAGCTTCATCCAGCACCTGTCCTGCAATAGCGGTATCGTAGGCATAGGGCTCCAAATCCACATCGCAGTAGGGAACGCTGGTCGCATACAAGGTGTCGGCTGGCTGCTCCAAGCCATAGAAGATGCCTTCCGAGATGGCCTCCCGGTTGGTGGCGTGCTGGAGAGCCTGACGGACAGCCTTATCACCCAGAATTTCGTGTGTAGTATTCAGAACAATGTGGCGGGTAGAGGTGGGCTCAGACAGGCTCACCGTAAACTGATCGCTGTCCACATACTGGCTGATTGCATCGGCATCCAGCATGTTCTTGCCGAAGATCAGGTCAATTTCTCCCTTTTTCAAAGCCATGATACGGGTCTGGTTGTCTGGAATGACCTTGACGGTGATCTTCTCAATGGCCGGAGCCTCGCCCCAGTAATTCTCGTTGCGCTCAAATACAGCGTATTCGTCAGTAACAAAGTCGGTCAGCACATAGGGACCTGTTCCGATGTAGCCCTCCACTCCATCCTTGGTGCTGCCGTTAATCATACAGTTGGGCGAGATCATCGCAAAGGGACGAATGCAGCCCAGCTCGGTAAGCATGGGATAGTAGGGCTCGCTAAGCTCAATCACAAACGTATCGCTATCCGGCGCGGAGACTCCCACCAGCAGGTTCATCATTTCCAGCCAGGTATGCCGCTCCTTGTTTTCGATAATGGCGTTGAAATTCGCCAGAATAGTATTGGCATCACACAGCGTTCCATCCGAAAAATAAACATTATCACGGATATTGAACGTATAGACGCAGCCGTCTTCGCTGATGGTCCAGCTCTCTGCCAAACAGCCCTTATAGCCATCATCCGTGATACTCACCAGGGTATCGTAGAGAATACTCTGGGCATACATCTCACCGGCATACAGATGGGGATTGAGATCCCGAATGTCCCGATAGTTGACGAAGACCAGCTCATTTTTTGCCTCTTCCCCCGTACCGGATGTGGTCTGGCCGGGATCCGAGGTCTGGCCACAACTAGCCAGACAGGTGAGTGCAAGTGCGCCGCTCAATACGGCAGAAAGTAGTTTTCTTTTCATTTTTCCCTCCGATAAGCAGTGTCGAATTATCAACCGACTGTTATTCAGTATACAGTAGTTAGCAGCAGCTTACCAGAGCACAAATTTTCATGGAGAACTATAACGATTTGTTATAGTTCTCCACTGCTTACAGCATCTTTCGAAAACGCTCTACTACCCACCGAGCATGGGCAGACAGTGCCCGCTCCGGGTTAAATACATACCCCATTTGTAAAAATGGCTCACACCCGTTAATAGGAAGAGACTTGATTGCGTACTGGGTATACGGTTCATGCATAAAATCTAATCCCAGACTACACACATCAGAATGAAGCAAAAGGTCAATAATCAGATGGTCACTGTTGGTATATACCACATGATGGAGCTTTTCGTTATCAATGACGCCCATACTGACGCGTTCAAGATGGTGCTCCATGGAGAAAAAATCTCTCACGCCCCGCATGAATTTCAGATTAGAAAGATCCTCAAAATCGATACTCTCGGTATGATAAAGCGGGTGACTCGGCCCAACATAGACGCAGATCTTTTTAACATCCAGAGGTACAAACTCTAAGTTCTTATGGGAAAGAATATGCTGAAAGGTTTGAACCTGTTTCAGCGCAACATATACAATCCCGATCTCAGAAATTCCTTGGTGAACATGATCGGTAATTTCCTCCACACTTCCCTCGTGATACTCGATGTGAAACTGCGTCCCCCACTCTTTATAAAAATCGACCAGCAATCTTGAAATCATATTGCTGGGATATGTGGATAACCGCAGGCTGTTATAGGTATCAGGAAGGGAGAGTGTTGAAATTGTCGCAGCCGCTTTTAATATGAGATTGGCATACTCAAGAACCGTCTCACCATATGCTGTAGGGCGAACCCCCTTCCCGCTTCGAGATAATAGAGGCCGCCCCAATTCATTTTCCAATGTACGGATCGTTTTGCTGATATGTGGTTGAGATGTGTAGAGGCAAGCAGCCGCTTGAGATAAGCTTCCTTTTTCACAGGCCACCGAAAAAAACTCAAGTTGTTTGATATCCATTTTATTTCTCCCATTCTATCAGTTAGCTATCGCTAACCGATTATACACTTGTTTATACTACATTTCAACAGTCTGGAACAAAAGCTATCAGCATGTATCATACAATTAAGTGCGAATTATTGATACCACACCTTCTCCAGTACTTGATGGACATTAGATATAACAAGAGAACATAAGGCCCCCCAACCAGAAACTGTGTGGCCGGGGGGCATCATAATATATCCACAAATCAGTACTTAATCATGCAGATTGTTGCTAGCCTTCCAATCCGCTGCCTTCGAAAGTTTTTGGCAGTATAGTCCATAAAATTCATCGTGTGTCAAGGATGCAAGCCACTCAAAAGAAGGGCAGCAGGCGCTGGGACTCTCCTGCTGGCTTTTTCCCTGGGCGTGCTCGGGATAAACGATCAGATCTCCGTTGGCAGCATAAAAGGAACAAAGCTCCTGACACAAAATCTCTTTCACCATACAGCAGGCAATCCACTGGGGAACCGAAGTGCGGGCACAGAAGTAGGACGGGATCAGAACAGGTCCTTCCCGGGGGAGCCGAAGAAAGGTCTCCTGTCCGTCTGCCCGCAGGGCATACAGAGAGGGCACAAGGGCAGTGGACGCCTGCCCCTGACGCACGGCCTGAAAGGCGCCAATGGGCATATCGGTCACCAGACTGCGCTCCAGCAGCGCTTCTGCTGCCTGAGACCCCCATCGCTCCCAGACTGTTTTCACTACGGTTTTGACCGCCGAATTGTTGATGCCGCCCAATGCCAGACCGTTCCAGTCAGCCAGGGCGGTATGGCAGCAGACCTCCGGTTCCCTCGTATAGTAGACCAGAGGAATGGACAGGAACGGCAGCAGAAACGGCCCTCGCTCCACAGCATCCAGCATAGGACCGGAACGCAGGGACATCCAGCTTCGCACCGGATAGAGATCACCGTTCAGTTTGCAGAAAATGTCTGGATCTTCGAATACCTCCAGATCGGCAGAAACGATGAGGTCGGGAAGAACGGCATCCGGCCGGGCCAAATATTCAGACATGTGCTCCGGATATCCCAAGCCGAAATAGCGCACTTCCAATTGGATCCCATCGGGGAGCAGCTTCTGCGTCAGCGCATCCAGGAACGCCTTCTCCTGTCGGTGAAGTACGCAGATATGATTCCAGTAGAGCAAAATATGTGTCATGCCAGGAGTTCTCCCTTTCGTAACAGCGTCTGATAACGACGCTGGGTTTGGTATTCGGCTTCTAATTGCTGATAGAGGGCCGCTTCAGCCGGAGAACGTCCCACTACTGCGGTAATTGCGCCGCCGCCAAGGACGATCCGCTGCTCCGACATCAACGCTGTATGGGGGTCATGGGTGACCACCAGAACCAGCTTGTCCTGACGGCGAAGCAAATGCAGAGCCCGCTGCTTGTCGATCCCGGCGTTTTCAATCTCGTCAATAAGTACGATGGGGCTGTCACAAACGAGGGCGATATCCCCGATCATCAGGGCCCTTGACTGCCCGCCGCTGAGCTGGTTGAGGCTTTGACCCAATGTTACGGGTTCCGGCGTGATCTCGTTCACTAATTTCAGAATTTCTTCCGGGGTGATCTCCCGGCTGCGGCAGCGAGCGTGCAGGCGTAAAAAGTCTTCCACCGTGGTGTCCAGAACAAAGCGCATGTTCTGTCCAAGATGGGCTACCAGCTGACCCGACAGCCTCTGCCGATGGCAGCGGGATACGGAAGCTCCATCCAGTAAAATGGTGCGTCCGGTAACCGAGTCTCCCTGGGCCAGCTGCTCCACATCTTTGATCAGCCGGGACTTCCCTGACCCTGTGTTCCCCACAATGGTGTACAGCTGACCACGTTTGAGATGAATGGGCAAAAAGGATTCTACCGTTCCGCGCTTGTCATGCCCCGGCAAAATGGTCAGGCACTCCATACCGGCGCCTCCTTTCCAAAGTCGATCTTACCCACAACGCCCTGCTGGAACGCTCCGCCTACCCGGCGTTCTCCCACACAATAGGAGCATACCCCGCTTGGCATGGTATGGCGAAGCACATCCTCTCCGGAGCTACAGTTGGCGGGCTGCTCCAGCAGCCACTGCGCCAGGCGGTCGATGCCATATCCGGCCAAGCTATCTACCGGGAACAGCGCTGCCTTTGGGTTCAGCTCCCCAATTTGCCAGGAAATGATCTCCAGCTCAGCCTGGGAAACCATATCCGTTTTGGTCAGCACCACAAAGTCCGCCTGGGTGAGCATGGGGCCAAGCTGTCCCGGCGCCTTGCAGCTGGCAGTACAGTCCAGGACGCATCCCGCCGCCATGTGGATGGTGGCAGGGGAACAGCGATGACACAGGCCCGCTGTCTCAATCACTAATGTATCGCAGCGCTGTCCGTCCGCCCAATCCCACAGCTCAGGCAAATTGGACACAAGGAAGTGATCCGGGCAAATATCCCCGCTCAGGCCAGTGACACAGGGTAAGCCCAGTTCCTCAAAGACTGCGGCATCTCCGCTTTGCAGGCAGTCGATCTTGCAAACGCAGGGGGGTGCCCCGCTCTGCTTGAGCAGCGGAAGAAGAGATCGCAAAACAGAGGTCTTCCCTACTGCAGAAGCTCCAGAGAACAAGAAAATGTGATTTGGCATGCGTGCACTCCTTCCCAGACATCCAGTTAGCATTAACTTACCATCTAGCTGTACCTCTTGTCAGTATCAAGTGAGACTTAGAGCGCAGCTTTTTTTCTTGACGAAAGCGATATTAGGCATGTACAATAATATATGGTTAGCAAAAGCTAACTTATTGAAATGAGGTGAGGTGTTGGAACAAACTGAGCTGTCTCAGAAGCTGGCGCTTTCTGCTTTGCTGACAGACGTTACACTGCCTGGGGAAAAGGTATCCATCCAGGTTTTCCGGTGTGGGCAGATCGTCAGCGACACTCCCCGGGGGATCCCATCCATCGGTCTGATCACAAGGGGCAGGATCGAGGTCTATTCCGTAGCATTGGACGGAAAGGATATCCTGCTCAATGAACTGTCGGCCGGAGAGTGCTTTGGCATCTGCAACCTCTTGGCTCAATCCGAGCTGGAAACTGTACTCAGATGCAGCGTGGAGACAGAGATCCTCTATATCCCGAAAGCGGTGCTGCTGGAGTCCATGGCTGCTGATGGCACCCTTGCCCTCCGGTTTGCCGCAGTTTGCAGTGAAAAAATCCAGTTTCTTTTGAAGCGGATCGAGCTGCTCACCATGCAGTCCTGCCGGGGGCGGGTCATCGCCTTTCTCCTTGCCCATAGCAATAAAGGCGGCGAGGTAGTCTTTCGTGGTTCACGGGAGGATCTTGCCCGCCATTTGGGCGTCAGTCGTGCCGCCCTGTTCCGGGAGCTGGCAGCGCTGCAGACCATGGGAGCTATCGAGTCCCACGGGAATCTGTTCCATGTAATGGATCCGGGCCAGCTGGAAGATCTGCTCTATCATCCATCCAACACCAAATAGACCACCCAGAAAGGAATACGATCATGAAAAAGCTCTTGTCTCTCATTTGTTCTCTGTCTCTGTCTGCGGCGCTTCTTGCTGGCTGCTCCTCCACCCCCCAGGAGCCCACCGCCTCTCAGACACCCTCTGATTCGGAAACTCCCACCACCAGTCAATCGGTCACGACGGAAGCCGTGGATGTGAAGATTATGGCCCTCAAGGGTCCTACCGCCATGGGAATGGTGCAGTTCATGAGTGAGAGCGATAACGGCTCCATAACCGACAACAACTACGACTTTACCATCACAGCCATGACAGATGAGGTTTCTGCGGCCCTTTCCCAGGGTACCACAGACATTGCCGCAGTTCCGGCCAATCTGGCTTCCGTCCTCTATAACAACACAGAGGGCGGCGTACAGGTTCTGGCGATCAATACGCTGGGTGTGCTGTACATTGTCGAGAGTGGGGATACCGTTGAGTCCATGGAGGATCTGCGTGGCAAAACCATCTATGCCAGCGGGAAAGGCGGCACGCCTGAATATGCTCTGAACTATGTGCTGGCCCAGAACGGCATCGATCCCACCAGTGATGTGACCATCGAGTGGAAAAGCGAACAGGCAGAATGCCTGGCTGCGCTGACCGCTCAGGAGAATGCCATCGCCATGCTGCCCCAGCCCTTTGTTACCACCGCCCAGAGCAAAAGCGACAGCATCCGAGTGGCCCTGGATCTGACGGAGGAGTGGGACAAGCTGCAGGCGGACAGCGAGACGCCCTCTACACTGGTCACCGGAGTGGTAGTGGCCCGGACAGAGTTTGTCCAGGAGCATCCCGAGGCTGTCTCCTCCTTCCTGGATCACTATGCCTCTTCCGTGGAGTTTGTCAACTCCAATATCGCGGATGCCGCACAGCTGGTCGGTTCCTATGACATCGTCACCGCGGAGGTTGCCCAGAAAGCCATCCCCGCCTGCAATATCGTCTTTGTAGAGGGTGCCGAGATGAAGGACAAGCTGTCCGGCTATCTGACCGTTCTCTTCGACCAGAACGCCAAATCTGTGGGCGGCACTCTGCCCGCTGACGACTTCTACTACAGCCGCTGAGGAAGATGAAACGCGCCGGAATACTACGGCCCTGGGCGGTGTTTGTATGGCTTCTGGTCTGGCAGATCGGGGCCATGGCGCTGGATCAGCAAATCTTACTGGTCTCGCCCATACAGGTTCTGGCCCGGTTGGGGGAGCTGGCCCTTCAGGGGTCGTTCTGGAAGGCCGTGGGATTTTCCATGCTGCGGATTACCGGCGGCTTTCTTTTTGGGGCAATAGTGGGTACCGTTCTTGCAGCGTTCTCTGCCAGGCTGCGCCTGGTTGAGGAGCTGCTGGCCCCTCTTCTGCTGGCCATCAAGTCCATCCCTGTGGCCTCGTTTATCATTCTATCCCTGATCCTGTTTTCTTCCCGCAATCTGTCCATCCTGATCTCGTTTCTGATGGTTCTGCCGGTGCTGTATTCCGGGGTTCTGGGCGGGATCCGTGCCATGGACCGTCAGATGCTGGAAATGGCACAGCTGTTCCGAATTCCCACGCTCCGGCGGATCCGTTATGTGTATCTGCCCCAGGTGCTGCCCTATTTTCAGGCGGCCTGCGCCTCCGCTTTGGGCCTATGCTGGAAGTCGGGGATCGCCGCCGAGGTCATCGGTATGCCCGCAGGCTCTATCGGCGAGCGGCTTCAGCAGGCCAAGGTCTATCTGGACACGCCGGATCTGTTTGCCTGGACACTGGTCATCGTACTGGTAAGCCTGTTATTTGAGCGGTTCTTTTTGGTAGTGCTGAAACAGGCTGCGCACCACTTGGAGAGGATGTGAGCCATGCAGGATATTGTGATGCATGCGTTATGCAAGTCTTTTGGGGAAAAATCGGTGCTGCGGAATGTCTCCGGCACACTGGCAGCCGGCCGCATCACCGGGCTGATGGCTCCTTCTGGTGCTGGAAAAACCACGTTGCTGCGGATCCTTATGGGGCTGGAGCAGGCGGACAGCGGCTGGATCGACGGTCTGGATGGTCTCCGCCTCAGCGCAGTATTCCAGGAAGATCGTCTGTGTGACCAACTGGACGGCGTATCCAACCTCCGCTTGGTAACTCCGTCCCTGAGCCGGGCAGAAGCCAGAAAAGCTTTGGAGACGGTGGGGCTTGCCGACTGCATCGGTCAGCCCACCCGGGAGCTTTCCGGAGGACAGCGGCGCAGAGTGGCGATTCTCCGCGGTCTGCTGGCCGACTATGACCTTCTGATCCTGGATGAGCCTTTCAAGGGCTTAGACCGGGAGACCAAACAGCTGGTGATAGAGGATACTCAACGCCGATGCATGGGAAAAACCGTGCTCCTTGTCACCCATGATCCCACAGAGCTGGATGCGCTGGGCGTAACCGAATTGCTGACAGGACTGGAATTGAACAGCCCAGATTGAGCGGACAGTACAGAAAAGAGCCCTGATAGGAAATATTGAGATTTAAGTGGAGAGGCGTCGCTTGCGCGACGCC
>NZ_JADMVY010000041.1:0-1276 GCF_015547905.1 Clostridium sp. J1101437_171009_A5 | reverse complement strand
GCCCGGTCAATCTGTGCTTGGGTGTAATTCATCGGGATAGTTCCTCCTTTTTCTGTCGTGTTTGGGGTCGATTTTGGAGCATTTGTTCCTCTGTACGCTCGTTAAATCGGGCGGCAGTATCTACGCATGACTTGACCTTCCAAAGGCGGTGTAAATCGTCTCTGACGGTCTTAAACTCGCCATAGGTGGTGTTGTGCGCCTGTTCCAGCTCGTCATACTCTTCGGTCAGCTTTTTCATATTCACTTTGCCGTCCGGGAACTCCCCGGTCAGCTTTCGTCTGGCGGCGTAGAACTGTTTCAGTTCCGCTTCATGCTCTGCCTTGTACTTGGCTCTGGGCTTCTCAAACTTGATTTTCTGCAAGCCGTCATAGATAGGCTTCAAGCTCTGGAAAGCAGCGGAGCTGTCATAGAGCTGCTTAATTGTTTTCATTCGGGCGGTCTGTTCGTCCAGCGTTTTCTTCAAGCTCTCTGTGGCAGCACTGTGTTCGCTGACACGGCGTTCCAAATCTTCAAGGGTGAAAATGTCGTTTGCCCGGAGATAATTGAAAGTCTCGTTCATCTCCTTTAGATTGCTGACCTTGCCTTTCTGCGAATACGCCCCGGCTCTGCGCTGGGTGTAATAGGCGTTCAGCAGCGAAACAAGGTCGGGTGCCTGCGGCTTGGCAAGCTCTGCTTTTGCTTCGGCAATCCAATCAAACAGGAGAGCGATTTTCTTCTTGATGTCCCGGATAACGGCATTGGTGGCTTTGATCCAACGGTTGAACTCGCCTTTCTCGGTGCGTATGCCTTTCTTCTCCATTGCCCGGACGGTTGCGCCCTCATGGACAGTGGGAAGAAGCTCCACGCCCTGACGCTCATAGCTTCGGTGGTCGATGCGAACATCAAGCCCTTTCTCTGCAAACTTGGCGTTGCACATCTCCGCCCATGTCTGCCGCCAGTATTCCAGCGTTTCGGGACTGCCCCAGTCGGTAGTGGGAACGGCATTGAACACATACTTACTGTTTGCGTCTCGAATACGGTTGCCGTCCTCGTCCAGCTCATACACCCGGCGTTGCTTTAGCCCCCATTTGCCGTTCTGCTCGATGGGGCGGATGGGGCAAAGTACATGAAAATGTGGATTGGGTATGCCGCCGTCCTCCCGGTCGGGCTGGTGTACGGCGAAGTCAACCACCATGCCCCGGCTCACAAAGTTCTCCAACAAAAATTGCCTTGCAAGAGCGATGTTTTCCTCAAGGGAAAATTCATTCTGCAAGGCAATGTCAAAGCTGTATGCAAG
>NZ_JADMVY010000040.1:0-1276 GCF_015547905.1 Clostridium sp. J1101437_171009_A5 | reverse complement strand
GCCCGGTCAATCTGTGCTTGGGTGTAATTCATCGGGATAGTTCCTCCTTTTTCTGTCGTGTTTGGGGTCGATTTTGGTGCTTTTGTTTCTCTGTACGCTCGTTAAATCGGGCGGCAGTATCTACGCATGACTTGACCTTCCAAAGACGGTGTAAATCGTCTCTGACAGCCTTAAACTCGCCGTAGGTGCTTTCGTGCGCCTGTTCCAGCTCGTCATACTCGTCGGACAGCTTTTTCATATCCACCTTGCCGTCCGGGAACTCCCCGGTCAGCTTTCGTCTGGCGGCGTAGAACTGTATCAGTTCCGCTTCATGCTCTGCCTTGTACTTGGCTCTGGGCTTCTCAAACTTGATTTTCTGCAAGCCGTCATAGACAGGCTTCAAGCTCTGGAAAGCAGCGGAGCTGTCATAGAGCTGCTTAATTGCTTTCATTCGGGCGGTCTGTTCGTCCAGCGTTTTCTTCAAGCTCTCTGTGGCAGCACTGTGTTCGTTGACATGGCTTTCCAAATCTTCAAGGGTGTAAATGCCATTCTTCCGAAGATAATTGAAAGTCTCGTTCATCTCCTTTAGATTGCTGACCTTGCCTTTCTGGGAATACGCCCCGGCGTTGCGGCTGGTGTAATAGGCGTTCAGCAGAGAAACAAGGTTGGGTGCCTGTGGCTTGGCAAGCTCTGCTTTTGCTTCGGCAATCCAATCAAACAGGAGAGTGATTTTCTTCTTGATGTCCCGGATAACGGCATTGGTGGCTTTGATCCAGCGGTTGAACTCTCCCTTTTCGGTGCGGATACCTTTCTTCTCCATTGCCCGGACGGTTGCGCCCTCGTGGACGGTGGGAAGAAGCTCCACGCCCTGACGCTCATAGCTCCGGTGGTCGATACGAACATCAATACCTTTTTCCGCAAACTTGGCATTGCATAGCTCCGCCCATGTCTGCCGCCAGTATTCCAGCGTTTCGGGACTGCCCCAGTCGGTAGTGGGAACGGCGTTGAACACAAACTTTCCGTCTGCGTCTCGGATACGGTTGCCGTCCTCGTCCAGCTCATACACCCGGCGTTGCTTTAGTCCCCATTTGCCGTTCTGCTCGATGGGGCGGATAGGGCAAAGCACATGAAAATGTGGGTTTGGTATGCCGCCGTCCTCCCGGTCTGGCTGGTGTACGGCGAAGTCAACCACCATGCCACGGCTCACAAAGTTCTCCAATAAAAATTGCCTTGCAAGAGCGATGTTTTCCTCAAGGGAAAATTCATTCTGCAAGGCAATGTCAAAGCTGTATGCAAG